>DATHOB010000374.1:0-3962 GCA_035485355.1 Opitutales bacterium
AAACGCGATTTTCGCCGGGTATTTGCCCGGCCAGGTTTTGACGCCGAGGCCGTTGACGATGAAGTCCGCCAATTCCCACGCGCGACCACCGAGTTTACCCACTTCGTCCCGATCGGCCTCTTTTTCAAATTCCAGCGGCGCGCCGTGAATGAGCATGGCCGCGCACGAGGCGCTGGGAACCACCACAGGGAGTTCGCCGGAAAATACTTTCACCGTGTGACGCACGACGCGCCGCGAGGATGGCCAGTCGCCCGCGTTGAATGCCGGTTGCCCGCAGCAAGTCTGCGCCTCGGGGAATTCGACGGTGCAGCCGAGGTGTTCCAGCACCATGACGGTGGCGCGCGCGGCGTCGTCAAAAAACGCATCGCACAGGCAGGTGGCGAGCATTTGGACGCGTTGGCCGGCGGGGCGGTTCGTGGCGGGAGCACTCATTCAAATTAAGAGCAAAGGAGCTAGGGGACTGAGGAGCAAAGGTAAAATGCAGGAATTAGAGACGTGGTTGGTAGACGGTTTGCTGAAGCGTGGGCGCGAGGTGGGCGCGGAAGGCGGCGCGGTCGCGCACGACACCCAGGGCGACCCATTGGCTGGCGAGGTTGCCCAGCGCGGTTCCTTCGAGCGCAAACGCCACCACCGGTAGGCCTGCAGCGTCGGCAGTGGCCTGGCAGAGCAGGCGGTTTTTCGCTCCGCCGCCGACCATGAGAATGCGCCGGAAAGTTTTGCCACCGAGCCGGGCGAGAGTGCGCATGGCATCCGCATGGCCCGCGCCGAGCGAGTCGAAAATCAACCGCGCATAACCGGCGACATTCGCGGGCGGTTTGCCCTTTTTCTTTTTGAGTTGGGCGTCGATGGCCGCGCGCATGGACGGTGGATTGCCAAAGACGGGGTCGGCGACATCGAGCAAGACTTTGGGCGCGGGCAATTTTTCCGTGGCATTGACGAGCGCGGCCCATTCCTTGGCACTTTGCGGGCGGGCGCTGAAATTCTTCAAGGTTTGCTCGAGTAGCCAAAGCCCCATGAGGTTGGTGAGCGGGCGGTAACCGCCGCACCCGGTGCGTTCGTTGGCAATGCGCGCCTGGAGCGCTTCGGGGCCGAGAATGGGTGTGTCATTTTCGCAGCCAACGAGGGACCAAGTGCCGGAGCTGATATACAAATCGCCGCCAGCGGGGTCGGCGGGCATGGCATCGAAAGCGCAGGCAGTGTCGTGCCCCGGCACAACAATGGACGTGACGCCTTTCAGTTCCGGAAATCCTCGCACCGGCCCGAGCTTGGTATTGGCCAAAATCGGGGTGCTAAACCACTGCGGCGGGATGTGAAAAAACTCGAGCGCGGCGCGCGACCAATCCCGGCCATGCACGTCGAGCAACTGGGTGGTGCTGGCGATGGAGATTTCGTTCTCCATTTTCCCCGAGAGGAGATAATTAAAATAATCGGGCAAAAACAAACAGCGCGTCGCCAAATCCGTGACGGCGGGGCAATTGCGCGCCACCTCCGCCAGTTGCAGGCTGGAATTGTAGAACACATTCGGCAGGCCAGTCGCCGCATAGATATGATCCAAGCCGTGATTGGCCAAGGATTTGAGGCCCGGTTGGGTGCGGGCGTCGCGGTAGGCGTGGGCGGGGAAAACCAGCCGTCCAGCGTCATTCAGCAGCACATGGTCGCAGCCCCAAAAATCCACCCCCACCGAGGCGATGTGAGGGAATTGCTGTTTCGCCTTGCGCAAACCGGTGCAGACTTCATTCCACAAGCCCGGCAGGTTCCAATAATCATTGGGGCCGAGCGATTGGAAGGCATTGGGGAAGCGGTGAACTTCAGTTAGTTGGGGCTTTTTGCCCCAAGTGCCGACGATGACGCGCCCGCTTGTCGCGCCCAAATCCACAGCCGCACAGGTTACAGGTCGCATAAAAAGTAGAAAACTGCCCGTTTTCGCCCGCGGAGTAAAACCAAAAGCGCAAGCCACCGCGAAGTTGACATCACGGTGCTGGAGCTTTCAGTGCGGCCCGCAAACCCGCGATTTCGGGGCTGGTCACCCCGGCGGCTTCCAAGAGGTCAAAATCGCCGAGAATGGCGTCTTCCCATTTGCGCTCGCTTCCGGCCTCCATGGGCTTGCCGCGGTTACCCAGGTACATTTGCCGGGCTTCGTCCACCCGGCCGAGGAAAAGCAGGGCATGGGCGCGATTGGTTTCCTGGGAAAGATTACCCGGATCCAATTGCAAGCCGGATTCCGCCGCGGCGAGCGCACCGGCAAAATCTTGCACGAACAAGTCATTCCAGGCGAGGCTCTGGTAGGCATCGGCCAAATCCGACTTTTTGTCCGCAGTGCCATCCGGTTCGGCTTGGATGCGCGTGATGTCGGCCAGGTCCCGGGTGACGCGCCCCTTGGCCCGGGAGCTTTCCAGACTGGTGCTAATACTGGCAAGGTTGGGATTGGCGAGGTTTTCGGATGCAAAATCGTCGAAGTCGTCCAGCACGACATCTTCCCAAGTGTCGTCGAACATACTTTCCGTAGTCTCCCCCAAATGGGCGAAATAAATCTGCTCGGCTTCATCCGTCCTGCCGAGGAACAGCAGGGCGTGCGCGCGGCTGGCCAGAAGCGGGAGATTTTTCGGATCAAGCTGCAACCCTTCATCAGCCGTGGCCAAAGCGCTGGTAAAATCCTTGAGATAAAGTTCATCGCGCGACAGGTAACGGTAGGCATCCAATAAGCGCGATTTTTTATCGGAAGTAGCATCGGGGAGGGCTAGCAGACGCGCTATATCCGCCTTATCTCGGGTGATGCGTGCCGTCGTTTTGGCTGCTTCCATCTTTTCCCGGATAGTAGCGATTTCCGGATTTTCCAGCTTGGCAGAGGCAAAATCGTCGAAGTCGTAAATGATGGTATCCTCCCAGTTTTCCGTGGAGTCGGAGTCCATCTTCTCGCCCATGTGCGCATAATAAATCTGCTCGGCTTCGTCAGTCCTTCCGAGGAACAGCAGAGCATGGGCCCGATTGGCTTCGAGGTGCAGATTGCCGGAGTCCAGTTGCAACCCGTTTTGGGCTGCCGCCAGCGCTCCGGCGAAGTCCTTGATCATCAGCTCATCCCATGACAGACCATGATAAGCCTCCACCAAATCCGATTTCTTAGTCGTGTCACTGTCCGGTTCGGCAAGCAAACGGGTGATATCGGCCTTATCCTGATCAACTTTGACGGCGGACTTGGCTTGTTCGAGTTGCTGCTGTATGTCGGATATGGACGGGCTGGACAGTCCAAGATCCGTAAAGCGGCCGAAATCACCCAGGACGACATTTTCCCAATTTTGACTGGTGGCGCCGCCAACCTTGTGGCCGATGTAATCCGGGTTTAGGTAAATTTTCCGGGCTTCATCGGTGCGGCCAAGAAATAAGAGCGCATGGGCTTGATCGACCGCGTTCAGGAGGTGCGTGGGATCCGCTTGCAGTCCCATTTGAGCCGACGCGAGCGCGCTGGTGAAATCCTTCATCATCAGTTGATCCCAAGCCAGGTCTTGATACGCGACCGTCAGACGGGATTTGCGCGCAGGATTGTCGGCGGAGTTATTTTCAATGGCAGCGATAAATTTTATTTGCGCGGCAACCGCATCTGCCCACTGTTTCTTTTCCTCGGCTTGCCCCGCGCGCCAATCCCACAGTTGTTCATCAAGCGGGCTCCTTAGCTGACGGACGCCGTTCGCAAATTGTTCGACCACGAGGGGAAAATTTTCATCCAGACTTTGATCGGCGACAATGTCGACATCTCCGCCGGGGCTGATGTGTGCCGTAATATGATCAAAGGAATTTCCGAACTGTAAGGTGCCGATGACGTTCCAACTTCCATCCGTGGCCCGCTGGAGATGCAGCGGCAGAATATTGTCCACAGCTTCGGCTTGCTCTTTTTGGGTGGTTTCGGGCAGCCAACGAATTGCCGCAGTCGGATCCATCAATTGCAACCGCTGGGCGTCCACTTGCCG
>DATHOB010000375.1:0-5667 GCA_035485355.1 Opitutales bacterium
GACGTCCGTGGTCTTGGGCTTGGGGTCGGTGCCGGGTTTGATGATTTCGTAATAGAGGCCGGAAGGCGTTTTCTTGACGTTCGGGTTTTTGTCGAGATCGGCGAACATCTTGTTACCGGCTGCGGTTTGCTTGGCGAGATCTTCGTCGTGCACCTTTTCAGCGCGGGCCTGGAAATATTCTTTGGCGAGGTTGTAGCCGTCCATGCCGCCGGGGATGTCGGTCGGATTATCACCGGTGGTGAGGGCGAGTTTCATGCCGGCGGCGAGGCTGTCGATGTCCTCATTGGTCAGGCCGAAGTGCTTTTCGCCAACTTGCTGGGCGACGACCCAACCGAAGGTAGTGAGGTAGGATTTGGCCTGCTCGGGCGTAATTTTGGAAAGATCCATCGGCGCCGGGGTGGCGGCCATGGGCGGGAGGGAGGGCAAGTCCGCAGAGGCGGGGGCGGAAGTCGGCGCGGTTTGGGCCAACATGGGCGCGAGGAGGGCCGCGGTGATGGCGACAGCGGCAGCCGCCCAGGCGGCGCGATTTTTGGATTTCATGATCATCGGAGGGTGGGATTGGGAGAACAGCAGGCGAATGGAGATGGCCGGATGCCGGAAGGGCAGGGGCGCAAAAAGTTTATGCTATACCCGCCAAGCCGGCTTTGCCAAGCGCAAATGCGCGAGGCGGAGTGGGCAAATTTTGCCCGCGCGGCGCGAGTGTGGGGCCAAAATTTCTTGTGCGATTTGGAGGCGGAGCGGATGCTTGTAGATAAACTTGGCCCCAGCCAAGTTAAGCGAAAGGCAGTCGGCAGGAGCGGGTAGTTTCTCATGCGAAAATTCTTCCATTTATGGCGATGGTTACTGACCGGCATTATTGTCGGCAGTCTGGCGGTTCCATGTGGGGCGGGGATTATGGTGCTCAACTCGACTCCCACTACGAACAATCCCAATGTGGAGGTCGAAGAGCGCTACACGCGGGAGATGATCGCACAGGCAACGTCGCCAACGGATTCCTCGGGCCGTGCGACCAGCTCGAAAAATATGCCGAGCCCGCCCGGCTATGTTTTTTTGAAACCGCGCCGAAATAATGCGCTGCCCCCCAACGGTTACACATTGATTGTCTATCTGCATGGCGCGGGTGAAGATGCGGACTCTGCGGCCAAAGTATGGTACGACCTCGTTACCAGCAGGCCGGATGTCGTGATCGCGGTGCCGCAATTCACGGCAACCAACAACGCCGTCGTGGACAGTAACCTGCCCGAAATCATCAAAGCGATCATCACCGACACTGTGGCGGGCGACCACGTCGATCCCCGACACATCATTCTCGCCGGTTATTCGATGGGCGAGGGGATCGGCATGGAAACATTGATCAAATACCCGGAGCTTTTTGCGGGCTTTGCCGACATTTCGGGTGGTGAATTTGTTGCCTTACCCACCTTGAGGAAAAGTGCGCCCCGGCTGGCGTTGTATATTAACGAAGGATCTGGCGAGGGCGTGAGCGCCGCAACCCTGGCCTTTCAGGCGGCATCGCTGCGTAATTACGGGTTTGACCATGTCCTCGCCGAGCTATCCCCGCGCGGGCATAATCTCGTGATCAATGCTTTCGATCCCTATGCCAAACGAATGATGACCTTTTTCGACCAGGCGATGGCGGAAAACGACCAGGCGAAGCCCCCGCGAACCTCAATACCCATTGCTACGCCAGTAGTGAAGCCTCCGGAAGAGGTGGTGGTGGAGCAGCGCAAAGTAGTGGTGCCGGAGGAGCCACTCAAAACCGGGCCCCGCGCGATGCGCGGCGCGGTGACGCAACCACAGTCAGCGAACTACACTTTTCTCGCCCCGAACAGCAGTAAATTTCCCTTTCTACCCGATCCCACTTTGTTCATTTGCCTGCCCGGTTTTGGGGACGACGCGGCGGAGTTCGCCCAGCGGTGGTATGGCTTGGTGCAAAGCCGGCAGGATTTGGTCGTCGCGGTGGTGCCCGGCGGCACGCCGCCGAAAATTGTCGCGATCATCGCCGACACCGTGGCGCGCGACCACGTCAACCCGAAGCATATTATCCTCGTGGGCTACGATGCCGGTGGCGCAACGGGCGGCATGATCCTAGGCCAGCGCCCGGAACTATTTGCCGGCTTTGCTGGTGTGGCGACCAGTTTACCCAAGGAGGCGTTTACCCCGGCCCTGCAAAAGGCCAGGAGCCGGATCGCGGTTTATTACGCCGTCGGCGCGCAGGACGAAATGGTCAACGACGTTTACCCGCCCAATGTCTCCCAATTCAAAAATTTCGGCTTCACCAAACTTCTCACTGAAAAACCGACCGGCGGCCATACATTCACCGCCGAGGAGATGACGAACATGATGACCTTCTTCGACAAAGCGCTCGCCGCGCAGGACCAAGTCGCCGCCGCAGAGGTCAGGAAATAATCGAGAGAGAAACACTGGTTTTTACCCCCATCAAATCGTTAATAGGATGGCGGCGTGAAACCGACTCGACAATATTCCGTGGCGAAGTTAAGTTCCTTTCATGGCCAGTTTGCCAAAATTCAGTTATTCTGCGATGCCGTGGCGAGAGAATTTCGCCCACGGAAGATTATCTTGTTTGGGTCTCATGCCACGGGAGTGGCCACGGCGGATTCCGATGTGGATTTGCTGGTGATCCAGCCCCGCACCCGGCGCAAAGGCGAGCGCATGTCCGTCTGCATTCGCCAGGCGGTGGCGCGGGATTTTCCGCTGGATTTGCTGGTGCGCACCCCCGCCGAAATCGAAAAACGACTGCGCTGGGGCGACTATTTTCTCCGCGAAGTAATGGAGAGGGGGAAAGTGATGTATGAAGCCCCTGACGCGTGAATGGGTGGACAAGGCGAAAAATGATTTTATTGCGGCGTCCCAGCTTCTGCGCCGGCGGAAGCACGTCACTTCGGATGTGGCGTGTTTTCTTTGCCAGCAATGTCTGGAAAAGTATTTCAAGGCCCGGCTGGTCGAGGCGGGTATCGGGTTCCCGCGAACGCATGACTTGTTGGTGCTACTCAATCTATGTACAGGAGTCGAGCCGCTCTGGCCAGCTTACGCAAGGAGGGTGGATGCGATGTCGGATTACGCGGTGGATTTTCGATATCCCGGGCATTCAACCACTTTGGCCGAGGCAAAGCGGGCGCTGAAAGATTGCCGTGCCTTGCGGGCCGAGGTTCGCGGCAGTTTAGGACTATAGCAAAGACACGGAAATAATAAGCGGACAAATAATGCGGGAGTAGCTTGCCCGCAGGCGCCGTCGGTTAACTTTGTGTCATCGGCACCGCCGGTTTATAGCCCCACAGGTGGCGGTCTTTGATAATGACTGCGGCTTGAGCGGGCACCAGCTTCTCCCAGGATGGGTCGCCGTCGGAGATTTTCTTGAGGACATCGCGCGAGAAAATGCCGAGGTTTTCCGAGTGGAACCCGAGCAAGGGCTCGATGTAATGGTTTTCCAACAAATAGGCGTAAAGGTTGCGCAGGTGGATTTTGACCTGGAGGTTTTGCGCGGTGATGAGCCAGTCCCCGGGAATGGGCATGCCTTGGGGCGCGGGGGGGCCACCGGTGGCGGTGGCGTTGCCCGCCTGTTCGGAGAGGTAGCGGTTGTAGCCGGAGCCTTTCATCGGATACACATACATCCGCGTGTTTTCCTTGAAGAGGCGGCCGCAGGCTTCGAGAATACCGCCCGCGAGATTGTCGTAATACTGCTCGTTAAAAACTTCGAGGAGGTTGTTGATGCCAAGGGCGATGCCGACCATCTTTTTGGTGAAGCGGCGGAAATAGTCCGTAAGTCGGAAAAATTCGGAGTAATTGGAAATCAACACATGGTAGCCCAGGGCCGCCAGGGTATCCACGCGCGCGAGAAAATCGTCGAGGTTGAGCTCCCCGCCGGCGAGGAGATTGTGGATGGTGATTTCCATGAGGACGACCACTTCCTCGCCGCGGTTTTTTTCGTCCTGCAGGAATTGCGCACCGGCGGCGTCGAGCATGTCGATATTGACATGGGTGACGGGGCGGAACGAGCCGCGTTCCACGAGAATGGCTTTTTTATAGAGAATTTCCGACGGCTGGAGCACGTGGCGGTCGGGCGAATACAGCACGGCGTTGGTCAGGCCGTGTTGCACGAGGTGCAGGCAGATGGAGCGGTTTTCGACATGCTCAAAATCCGGGCCATTGAATTCAATCATGTCCACTTCGATGCGCTGAATGCCAAGATTGTCGGCCAGGGAGACGATGAATTCCTGAATGTCGGTGTGCAGGAGGGCGGCGCCATAAACCAAGTTGACGCCGATGATGCCGAGGGCGTCTTGCTGGGAAAGGGCGGTTTTGTCCCACATGCGGACGTGGATGATGATGTCGTTGGGCGGGCCATGCGGGCGGAGTTGGAGGCGCATGCCCATCCAGCCGTGGCATTCCGTGTTGCCCTTGAAGCTGGCGGCGGCGACGGTGTTGGCGTAGACGAAAAAGGTGGTGCGGTCGCCGCGCACTTCGCCCAGGCGCTCGGTCAAAAGCTGGTATTCATGGTCGAGCATCTGTTGCAGGCGCTCACGGGACACATAGCGGTGGGCCTTGCCGTAAATGTCGTCGCTAAACTTCATGTCATAGGCGGACATGCTCTTGGCAATGGTGCCGGCGGCGCCCCCGGCTTGGAAGAAATGGCGGGCCACCTCCTGCCCCGCGCCGATTTCGGCAAACGTGCCGTAGATCTCGGCATCAAGATTGATGGCGAGGGCCTTTTGACTGGTGGAGAGCTTTTCGCGCTGGGTCGTTTCAGGCATGGGAAGGAAAGGGCCAAATGGGCGGCGGCTGGTGGATGATAGCGGACGCTGGTAGCTGATTATACAGCAAAGCGGATGCCCAAAAAGCGTAAAGTGGAGGTTGGCGGGGGACACAATGACAAACTTGGTCAAGATTGTGTGACCAAAGCGGGTTGATTGGTGTCTTGGGAGAATGGAGTATATTTCAGATTGCGAGATTATGACTCTGATATCCTGACTCCTTTTCCCCTCCCACATCCCCCTTGCAGTTTACCGCTTCACCCTTACACTTCTTCCCATGCGCTTTTTCTGGAAAACCGTCCTGGCCAACTTTGTGGCCATCCTCCTTACGTTGCTGGTGCTGTTGATGGTCTGCGTGGTGGCCTTCATTATCCTCATACGGATTGTGATTGGTGCGGCGGGAGCCGTGGCCCACCACGAAACAACGCATTCGGATTCCGTGCTCGTGTTTGACATGAATGTGGCCATCACCGACGCCCCGGACCATGCCGCGGCGAGTGCGCTGTTCAACGCCGGCACCTCGCGACTTTCCCTGTATGATGTAGTCACCGCGCTGGACGCCGCCGCCGATGACGACCATATCAAGGCTATGTTCATGACCGGGAGCCTCGACTCCGCCAATGCGGCCTCGGGCTATGCGGCGTTGATTGAAGTGCGGCAGGCCATTGAGCGATTCAAAGCCAAAGGCAAAAAGGTCTATGCCTATCTCGAGGAACCGACGCTCAAGGACTATTATCTCTCCACCGTGGCGAACGAGGTATCGATCAATCCCTTTGGTTATCTGAGCATCAACGGCATTGCGGCGCAGTCGCTCTTTCTGCATGACGCCCTGCAAAAATTCGGCGTTGGCGTGCAGGTGACCCGCGTGGGCAAATACAAATCCGCCACGGAAACG
>DATHOB010000376.1:0-5013 GCA_035485355.1 Opitutales bacterium
TGCTGGCGTTGCTCGAACGCTGGGTGGCGCAACGCTGGTGCCGCCACTTTGTCGTGAATTTCAAGTTTGGCCGCACCGACCCGCTACCCCTGCTGCGCAAAACCACCGCCGCTGATTCGGCGCTCGCCAAAGCTTGCGTCCGGCTGCGCGCGCGGCATCTTTTTCACGACCGCGAAGAATTCACCCTCGTCGGCGAATTGCGCGAATAAATCATGCCTGCTCCTGCCCCTGCTCCCAAGGCCGCGATGCGCGCGGTGACCGTTTGCGGTTTTAAGGCCGTGGCCGCGGCGTTTGCGCGGCGTCCGAAATGCATCCAGCGGCTTTTCTTTGACGCCGATACCGCACCCAAAACGGGTGAAATGTGTAAATGGCTCGCGCAGGAGCGCCGTATTTACCGCCAGGTACCACCGGAGGAATTGGAACGTATCGCGGGCACGGTGCACCACGGCGGCATTGTCGCGGCGACGGAGCGGCCGGTGTTGCGGCCACCGCGCTTTGGCGAATTTGCCGAGTGGCAGCGCGCAGGCGACCCGTTGCTCATTCTGGACCGCATCGGCAACCCGCACAACCTCGGTGCGATTGCGCGCTCGGCCGCGTTTTTCGGCATCACGCGCATGATTATCGCGCGCTCCCCTTTGCAAGCCCAGCCGAACGATGCCGCCTACCGCGTGGCCGAAGGCGGTTTGGAGCACATTCAGATTTTCGAAGTCGTTTCGATGCTGCAAATCGTCCAGCAATTGCGCGAGCGGTTTCTGGTCGTCGGCACATCGGTGCATGCGGGGAAGAATCTCGACTCTGCCCGGCCGCCGCGCGCGCCGGGCCGCCCGGTCGCGTTATTGTTGGGCAATGAGGAACTAGGCCTCGACCCCAAGCTCCAAGCCCAGTGCGAATTACTCGTGCGAATTCCCGGCTCGGGCGCGGTGGAATCGTTGAACGTCAGCGCGGCCTCCGCGATATTGTTGCATTGGATTTCCCTGGGGCGACCGAAATCGAAAACCGCGACACATGAACATCCCGCCGATTCATGAGCCCGCCACGCTGCTGACGGACTATGCGATTTCCGTCACGGGCTTTTATCTCGGCTGGCGCTTGCGCAAACGGCTGCAACCGGGGCAAACGGCGGCGCGCTGGTGGAGTTGGAGTTTAATCCTCACGGCGGCATCCTCCGTGCTGGGCGGTTCCGACCATGGCTTTGGCCCGGATTTGCCACCCGCGGCCGACCACGCGCTCTGGCTCGCGTCGCTCATCGGGCTAAATTTGATGAGCGCAACGATGTTGGTCAGCTTGCTCTATGAAATTGAAAAGCCGGAGCGGCGTCGTTTTTGGTATCCGGTGGTGGTAATCAAGATGCTAATTTTTGTGGCGCTGGAATGCGGCAACCCGGCGTTTTTCTGGGTGATAGGCGATTACGGCTCCACGCTGATTTTATGGCTTATTGCCGCATTGGTAGTCCGCCGGAGTTGGAGCGGCTGGATGATTTTGGGCATTTGCCTGTCGGTGATTTCCGCCGTCGTGCAACAATCCGGCTGGGACATCTCACCCAAATTTAACCACAACGATCTTTACCACGTCATCGAGATTTTAGCTATGGTGGGATTCTACCGCGCCGGATGCCGGCTCGGCTTGCGCACCGCGTAAGGCTTGCGGCGCAAACTTCGCCAGAATATGCTTGGTCATGGCCTTACCCCTCAGTTTTTCCGCCGCTGAACTCGCCCAAGCCGACCGCCTGCGCAGCTACGAGTGGTTGGAAACCAACGGCCTCGGTGGATGGGCCAGCAGCACGATCTCCAACGCGCACACTCGGCGCTACCATGGCTTGCTGGTGGCCGCGCTGCAACCGCCCGGCGGGCGCATGGTGCTGCTGTCGAAATTGGAAGAAACCTTGCATTGCGCCGGGGGAACGTATGATTTGGGCTGCAATCAATATCCCGGCGTGGTCGCGCCGTGTGGATTTCAATACGTCGAATCTTTTTCGCTGCTGCCGTTTCCCACGTGGCGTTACCGGGCGGGGCCGCTAGTGCTCGAAAAACAAATCGGCGCAATCCACGGGGAAAACACGACCGTCATCCAATACAAGCTGCTCTCCGCTCCCGGCCCGGTGGAGTTATTATTGCGCCCGATGGTGGCGGTGCGCGGCTACCACGCGCTCCAACACGCCAACAACGACATCCACCGCGAAGCGCCGTTTGCCAATGGCGTGTTGACGATTCGCGCCTACGACGGCACTCCGTCTTTTTATATCAGCGTGCCGGAAGCGGCGTTCGATTACGCGCCATTTTGGTATTACCATTTCCAGTATCGCGAGGAACAGGCGCGCGGATTGGATTTTGACGAAGACCTGTTTTCCCATGGAGCATTGCGCGTTACCCTTAACCTGGGACAGACGCTGGGCGTCATCGTCTCGCTCAATTCACCCGCGGGACGCGACACCACGGCGCTGCTGGCGGTGGAGGCTGCGCGACGCGAGGCGGTGGTCACCACCGCCGGGTTTACGGGAGAAGTGGAACGCCAACTCGTCCGTGCAGCCGACCAATTCATCGTCCGTCGCGGAGAAAACCTGCACACCATTATCGCGGGCTACCATTGGTTTGGCGACTGGGGACGCGACACGATGATTTCGCTGCCGGGCCTGTGCCTGGCCACCAAGCGATTCAGTGAGGCCAAGGAAATCCTGCGCGCTTTTGCACAGGCCGAAAGCGGTGGCATGCTTCCGAACAATTTTTCGGATGACGGTGGTGCGCCCGCGTATAACACCGCCGATGCCGCATTGTGGTTTTTTGTCGCGGTCCGCGCTTATCTGCTGGCGACCAACGACGAAGTATTTGTGCGCGACGAAATTCTTCCCGTGCTCGAAGACATCCTGGTGTGGCACGACAAGGGCACGCGCCATAATATCCATTGCGGTGACGACGGCTTGCTTTTCGCGGGCGAACCTGGAGTGCAAGTGACGTGGATGGACGCGAAAGTGGGTGATTGGGTGGTCACTCCGCGCATTGGCCAGGCGGTCGAGATTAATGCGCTGTGGTATAATGCGCTCGCCATTCTTGCGGAATTGCGCGCGCGCTTTGCCCGGCCCGGCGCGGACGACCTCGCCGCGCGCGCCTTTGCGGTGAAGGACAAATTTTGCGAAACATTTTGGAATAGCAAGGGCGGCTACCTTTACGATGTGGTCAACGGCTCCGACCGCGATGATTCCTTGCGACCCAATCAATTATTCGCGCTTAGCCTGCCCCACGAACTTTTGCCAAACAGCCAGGCGCTGCGCGTTTTGAAAACGGTCGAGCAAAGGTTGCTCACCCCGGTGGGCCTGCGTTCGCTCGCCCCGGGTTCGCCCGGCTATCGCCCACGCTACGAGGGCAATGTGCATTCCCGCGATGGAGCGTATCATCAAGGCACGGTGTGGGGGTGGCTGCTCGGCCCCTACATTACGGCGCTGGTGCGCCTGCGCGGAGCAAGTGGTCGCGAACGCGCCCGTTCGCTGGTGGATGGATTGCGCGAACGACTGAGTGAGGCGGGTCTCGGCACGCTCTCCGAAATTTACGACGCCGAAATGCCCAATACCCCGCGCGGGTGCATTGCTCAGGCCTGGAGCGTGGCGGAAATCCTCCGCGCCGCGCGCGAGGATTTAGGGGCTTAGATATTATTACTCCGCGCCGCGCACTTTTTCGCGCATGGCATCTTTAAGTTCGTCCAACCCTTCGCCGCTGAGGCAGGAGATTTTCTGGATGGTCACTTTCTTGAATTTCTTTTTGAAACGTTTCAAATTATCCACCGCGGCGGGTTCATCCATCTTGTTGGCGGCGACGAGGCGGGGCTTTTTGAGCATCGCCGGGTCGTAATTTTCCAATTCCTCGAGGAGATGGTTGTAATCTTCCAGCGGGTCGCGGCCGTCCACTCCCGCCATATCGAGGAGAATGAGGAGCAGGCGGCAACGCTCGACATGGCGAAGGAATTCGTGGCCCAGGCCGCGGTTTTCACTCGCGCCTTCGATGAGGCCGGGAATGTCGGCCAGCGAAATGCGCTCGTAAATTTTCGGATACTCGATAATGCCGACGTTGGCGTGGAGGGTGGTGAAAGGGTAGGCGCCGGTTTTGGGATGCGCGTGGGTCAGGCAGCCGGTCAGAGATGATTTTCCGGCATTAGGATAGCCGACGAGGCCGACGTCGGCGATGGTCTTGAGCACCAAGCGGAATTTACCTTCCTCGCCGGGTTGGCCGCCCGTGCTTTGCATGGGGGTGCGGTTGGTCGAGCTTTTGAAATGCAAATTGCCGAGACCGCCCTTACCACCGTGGAGGAGGATGACGCGTTCGTTTTGCTTGGTCAGCTCGGTCACGACGCGTTCCGTTTCGTCATTCATCACGACTGTCCCCAGCGGCATGCGCAACTCCAAGTCCGCCCCGGCATGGCCGAAGCGGTCGCGCCCTTGGCCGCCGTCGCCGTTTTTGGCGTGCAAATTCGGGCTGTAGCGAAATTGGGTGAGGTCGCCGACGTTTTCGTCGCCGATGAGCACGACATCGCCGCCCTTGCCGCCGTCTCCGCCGTCAGGGCCGCCTTTGGGCATGAATTTTTCGCGGCGAAAGCCCACGCAGCCATCGCCGCCACGGCCCGCACGCAAGATTACTTCTGCTTCATCGACAAACATACCTTAGCATGAACCGGCTCCGACCCACAAGCAAGGCTGCATCACGTGCAAACTATTCGATACTGGCATTTACAGAGGGGAAAGTCTGACCCTCATTTCGCTGCGTTCGTGGTCGGCGGCTGGTTGATCTGCGCCATAGTTTGGTCCAGCCAGGCGGAAACAATTTTATACTGCTCGGGCGTCATCCGTGCCTGGGGGTGCATAATGAGATAACTTGGAATCGGCATTTGGCCTTCCATGATGGTGGTCTCCATATTGCCGAGGATGCGGCTTTGGTATTGCGCGGGCGACATGGGTTGGCCGTCGATTTGCTCCATGTGGCGGCGGGGGTGGCTGGCGATATCCATCCATTGCGACAAATCCAGCGCGCG
>DATHOB010000377.1:0-10027 GCA_035485355.1 Opitutales bacterium
ATGAAATTCGCATAGAGGGTCAGCAAAGGGAACATCACGAATAGCGCGATCATCCGCGGCAGCACCAGATATTCAATGGGGGAAAGGCCAAGTGTGCGTAGTGCCGCAATCTCTTCCGACACCTTCATCGTGCCCAGTTGCGCCGCAAATGAAGCCCCGGTCCGCCCGCTCATGATCACGCCCGTCATCATCACCCCCATCTCTCGTACCATCGCCAGCCCGACGAGAATGGGTACGAAGTTCTGCCCGCCGTAAGGCCGCAATGTCACCGCGCCGATGTACGCGAGAATCACCCCCATCAGAAAACCAATTAGCGAAATGATGGGTAGCGCATCCCAACCGCAGTGCTGCATTTCCAGCCACACATCCCCCCAGCGGAACCGCGCCCGTCCGAGGAAAAACCGCGTGATGGCCATCGTGCAATCACCCACAAATTGCAGCACCTCCAAGGTTTCCTGCGCCAAACTTTGCGTGCCAATGCCGACCCGCGCGAATAAACTCAAACTCTCGCTGCGCGGGCGCACGTCCTCCACTTGCGCCACACTCGTCGCGAGTCGCAGCAGCTTGCGCGGCCCGGCTGGCAGGCTCTCAAAATCGAGCTTCGTCTTGGTGATGGTGCAAATGTCATGGCACCTCAGCAGAAAGCTGATCAAGGCCGTGTCGTAGGCCGTCACTCCGGAGAGGTCGAAGCTCATCGTTTCCGGCAGCCGGTCAAATTGGGTAAATTGCGCCTGCACCTGCGCCGGATCCGCCCGCTCCCCCGCTTGCAACGTCCACACCCCCGCCAATCGCAGGCACAAATCCCCGCCCTCGCGCGTGATGACGAGCGATTCGCTTCCAGTAATATTTTTATCCGATTTCATTCTCGATAGGGTTCGGCCTTGAAAACACCGCCGCTTTCGCACCTAGTGAAACGATGCAATCCACCCGCGCCGCGAGCAAGGCCATTCTCTACGACCTCGACGGAACCCTCATCGACCATTTCACCGCCATCCAGCGCGCCATCAACCACGCCCAGGAGCAAATCGGCGTGCCCTTGTCGGGCTACGACCTCGTCCGCGCCACCGTCGGCGGCTCCATCGAAGTGACGATGACCCGACTGATCGGCCCGGAGCTCGCCCCGCGCGCCATTCCGCTCTACTACGAATTTTTCGCCAAAATCATGTTTGAGGACCTGCACCCCCTCCCCGGCGCGGCACTGCTCCTTGAGCAATTGCACACCCGGGGCATGCGCCAGGCCATCCTGACCAACAAAACCGGCGACACCGCCCGCGCCGTCATCAAATTTCTTGGCTGGGACCAGTGGCTCGAACTCGTCGTCGGCAGTCAGGACACCCCCTGGCGCAAACCCATGCCCGAATTCGTCCTCCACGCTGTCGGCAAACTCGGCCTCCAGCCCGCAGAAACCGTCCTCATCGGCGATTCACCCTTTGACGTCGAAGCCGCGACCAACGCCGGCGTGTGCTGCTACGCCGTCGCCACCGGCAGCCACACCCGCCCCCAACTCCTCGCCCATAAACCCGCCCCGGAAGCGGTGTTCGACAATCTTAACGACTTGGGCGCGGCGGCGTTTGGGTTAATTGGCTGAAGCAAACGAGATGTCGGATTAGGAAAACTTTTTGACGGTGAGTCCGAGCGTCCAACCAACGGCCAATCCGATGCATGGAAAGAATAAAAATACCACGTAAAGCATACCCCAAATATCGCCATTGAAGCCCACCAACACCATAATAACAAAATTGATAAACAATCCGGAGGCCAAACCCAGCCATCCTGCCATTCTTACCGATTTCCATGTCCGGGGATTTAACCCTCTGGCAAATAACCTCTCCATAATTCCCATGCAGACAAAACTGGGCAGGATTGCAAATACGTAGGAAATGGCCAGATATAAGATTAAACCTTTGAAGAAATCTTCGTTCAGAGACATGCGCCTTGGGCCATCGATTAATTCGAGAACAATTATCGAGTAAACCGCTCCCAGCGGTGGCGCTCCCAGCACCCCCAGCGTGAATCTGTATGCTCGTTTCATAAAATCGGAAATTTGCGGTGTATTAATTTCAATGCGTCAGCCAACGCATGTCATACACAAACGACCCGATCAGCGCGCAGGCCCCAGACGAGTATTTCAAGGATGTTCATGGTGGTGCAGGCCGGGCGCAGGCGCGTGCGGTTGCGGTTCAGGTTGATGAAATTTTCCCGCCAAAGCTCCGGCCCATTTGCCCAACTGGAAGAGCACGACCAACAGCAACAACCCCGACAATTCCGCCCCGCTGCCGAAGCCCGCCAGCGCGCCTTCCAGCCGCCGCTTGCGCGGCGCGCGGGCAACCGGACCAACTTTCGGGGGATTCGGGTTCATTGTGATGCATGGGTTGAAAGTGAATCAGTTAATTTCAATCTTATCCGTTTCATCCGTGTAATCCGTGGTTCTCTTTTGTTTACTATTTATCTCAGCATCTTGAAAATCAGCGGCATGATCTTGCTGCGCTCACTGCGCGCCACGCGGTCCATCGCCCCGGAGGCCTGGCCCACAAAATCGCCGAGTTTGCTCATCGTCGCGTGGAACTCCTCGGCCTCCGTGCCCTTGAGCTTTGCCGTGCGCTCCGCGCATTCGCGCAGCACGGCCAGCGCCGGGTCAATCTCGCGCCGCTGCCGTTCGCGCGCGATGGTGCAGAAGATTCTCCACACGTCCTTCTCCGCCTCGAAAAACTCCTTCCGCTCGCCCTTGCGCAGCACGATGCGGATGAGCCCCCACCCCACCAACTCGCGCAAATTCGTGTTTACATTACCGCGGCTGATTTGCAGGGCTTCCATGATCTCGTCCGTCGCGACGGGCGCGGGGCTGGTGAGCAGGAGCGCGTGGATCTGCGCCATCGTGCGGTTGATGCCCCACGCCGCGCTGATGACGCCCCATTGGGAGATGAAGCGTTCACGCGCGGCACGCAGTTCGGCGGTGGTTTGTTCGGTGGTGCTCATGGTTTTGGGATTTTTGGGGGTTACTGACCGAGGGGTTTGGCATCCGCGCGCCAGGGTGCGGGTTGCTGACCTTGAACGACCGGCGGTTGCATCAGCGCATTGCGCCGCGCCTTGTGGCGCATCTTGTCAAAATTGAACATGTTGAAGAAATGCATCCCGCCGAGGATGATGAGCACCAGGCCGACCTTGGTGCTCAGAAACTCGAAGGCATCCTGCGCCGTCGTCGGCTTGTCCCCATAGCGCAACGCCAGGGTGACGAACCCGATGTTGATCAGGTAAAAGCCCACCACGAGCAGGTGGTTGACCGAATCGGCCATCTCCGTGTTGCCGTGGAAGGCCTCAATCAAAAAGACTCTCCCGTTCTTGTGCAAGGTGCGCGCCACCCAGATGGTGAGGGTCACGCAGATGAGCAGGTAGATGACGTAGCAGATGACGGTGGCATTCATGGGAATGATGGGTTAAGGATTGTACTTTCAATATATACTGAAAGTTCAGGATTGCAAGAGAAGCCAGGAAGTTTCCACCCTTTCGGTGGGTTAATTCGGGTGGCTAATAAGGGCCATGCAAGCGGCGAATTTGCGCCGCTAACTGCGCATTGTTCATCAACTTACCGAGCGTTGTCGTCTGCCTGATCCCGAGCAATTACAGTCCCAATAATTTCCGTGCATTCCCGCCGAGAACGAGTGCCAATTCCGGCTTCGTCAAACCCGACTGTTTAACTTCGTCCAGCATACGGATGAAATCCGGTTCTTTTTGCTCGCGGGGAAAAACGCGCAGCGGAAAATCGCTGCCGAATAAAATTCGCTCGGCGCCGACGGCATCGGCCACTTGCCGGTAAACCCGCGCGTCATACAGCAAAGGGCTGGCCGCGGTGTCGTAATAAACATTTTTTAAATCCGCTTTGACCGCCGGATTCAGCGCCAGCAGCGGCAGCAGCCCGCCCCAGTGGGCGAAAATGAATTTCACCCGCGGGTGCGCCCGCGCGACATTTTGGTAATCGCGCAACGGTGCCGGGATGAATCCGGGATAATCCCGCCCCACCGGTTCCGGCACATGCAAATTCACCGGCCATTTTTCCTGCGCCGCCCAACTGAGCACGGATTCCCATTTCCCATCGTCGATGGCAAAACCCTGCGCCGCGGGAAAAACTTCGCCAATCCCGCAAAACCCGGCATCGCGGGCGCGGTGCAAGTCCTCCATCGTTGGCTTCAACTTTGTCGGCTGCACACATGCGAATGCGGAAAACCGGTCGGGGCTGGCCCGAAGCCATTTCGCCATTTCCGCGTTGTGCCATACACAGGTGTCATGCCGCTCCCAATACCACCCGAGCAGCACACAGCGCTCGACCCCGGCGGCATCCATCGCCCGCAACATATCCTCGCGGCTCACAAAACCCTGCAATGACCGCCTCCCATCCGTCCGCGGCCCGACCAATTTTGCCCAGTGATGCTCCCCCCGCGCCCGCGCCCAGGCCGCTGGATCGGCAAAAATCTCCGGCGGATACGCATGGGTGTGAGCATCGATGATGCCCGTCGCGCATGCCACCTTGGCGGATTGCTTGGGCTTCATTTGTGATGCAAGGCGGGGTGCTCCTCGCCGGCGTTGGCGGGCAATTCGTTCGGCAAGACGAGGTAATAGCTCGTCAGCCACAGGCTCCAGGAAAATTTATAAAAAAACCACGGAAAAACCAGGGCGATGACAAAGCCGGTGACAATCGCCACCGGCACCGAAATCCACGCTTCAAACGCGGCCAAAACCACCAGCGAGAGCAAACCGAAAACCGTCACGCTATAGTTCCACACCATCGCGCCGAGAAAAAATCCGTCGCGCGTCCAGCGCAGGCCGCAGTGCGGACACTTTTCCAGCAACTGCATACGTGGCGCGAACACCAGCGGGCCGCCGCAGTTCGGGCACTGCATCCGGAACCCGCGCGTGGCAATTTGTTTAAAAGTAACAAGCATGAGTGAATTTGCCGCTGCCTTCCCCAAGGAGTTGCCAGCTCGGATTCGAACTGGAGAATTCGGCTTGGTAAGAAACGAAATTGCAACGGCTCAGGAAAGTCAAACTTAACGCAGGATCGGACTGATAGCCTGGGTTCCGTCTAAGTTTTGGCGGACTCCTTGATTTTGTTGCGATCCTGCGGCTCCACGCGCGTGAACCCTTTCTCCAAGGCATAGCGAATAAGCTCGGCGGAGGTGCGGAGGCCAAGTTTGGCCATGGTGCGGCAACGGTGGTTTCGCACCGTGAGTTCGCTGAGGTGCAGCTCGGCGGCAATTTCCTCATTGCTCAGGCCGCGGCCAAACAGGCGTAGCAATTGTTGTTCGCGTTCCGAAAGAATTTTATGGAACGCCACGGCGTCGTTCCGTTGAGAAAGCAGCGTCGTGTTTACCCGGGGCGAAAAGTAGCGCACGCCACTCATGACGGACTGGATGGCAACCGTCAACTGGCCGATGGTTTGCTCTTTTTTATCCACAAATCCATGCAGCTTCGAATGAAAGACGCGATGAAGCGTGAATTCATCGCTGTAGCCGGAAAGGCCGATGACCCGGCTATGCGGGCTGAGGGCCAATAACTCCTCCAACACATCCAAACCGTCGCGATCTGGCAGCTCAAAATCGAGAATGATCAGTTTGGGCTGTTTCACCTGGCAGAGCGCCAAGCCGGACTGGGCGTCGCCCGCACCGGAAACAGAGGCTCCGGGCACGACTTCCTGACAAATCCTGAGGAGCATTTCGCGCATCAGAACATGGTCATCAATAACAACGATTTTCATGAAGTCCGGTGCCCCTAACGTAATCCAGAATTGGCTTGCTGGCAAGATGTAGAATTGCACGACATGGTTGTGTTGCAGATAAAAATCGTCTTTGATGTTTAAACACCAATGGCCGGGTTTGACGGTGCAGTCGTTTTCCTGATTAAAACATCGTTAGATTTGGAGTTATTAGTTTTTATGAAGCCATCCGCCCCCAGCTCGGAGTCACCCCCCACCCTCGCGGGAAAGCCACGGGACACAACGGAAAATGGGTCGCTCAAGTCGAAAATTAAAAGTGATCGTACCGCGCCCAGCGCGAAACCCGGCACTGGGAATAACATCATTCTGTTCCTGATCCAATTGCCCGAGGCCTTCTCCAGCATAGTGTTAAACACCACGGCCGAAGTGTTTCCCGGTGCGCAAATCCTCCGGGTGCGGTCAGTGAAAGAAGCCCGGACGTATGAAATCGCGGGTCAACGGCAATTGCTGGTGCTGACCGATCAGGATGAGACAGAAGTGGCGCTCGCCGCACAGACGACGGACGCCAAAGGCATGCCACGTTGGGCCGTGGTGATCCTGGGCAACAAACCTTCCGAACTGGCCGAAAGCGTGCCCATGGAAGAATGCACCGCCAAAGTGTTGGGGCGTGTTTTTCGCACGACTTTGCAACAACACGAACTGGTGCGGGAAAACCTGCAATTGCGGGGCGATTTAAAAACCCTGTCCCACCGGCTCCGTCATGATTTCACCGGCTCCCTGCACTGCATTCAACTTAATTGCGAATTGATCACGGAATTATTGAGCGATAACGCATCGCTCGCAAAATCCCAAATCAGCAGCATCCGCAAATCGCTTTTTGAAATGGACCAATTGATGGAGCGGGTGGACGACATGCTCAAAGCTTCCTCCGAGCCGTACTTCGCAACGCGGGTGTCCATGTTTGATGTGATCCAAAATGTGCTCAGCCAATTGGAGGAAGAAATTCACCTACATGGGGCGGCGGTGCTACACCCGGCCAACTGGCCGGAAGTCGACGGGGTGGGCAAATGGCTGGAAGTGATCTGGCGAAATCTAATTTTGAATGCGATCAAGCATGGGGCGCGGGCCGAACAGATTAAACTGGACTGGGGAGTGAAGGATGCCACGTTGCGTTTCTGGGTCGTGAACCGGGGCCCTGCAGTGCCAGCCGGATTGGAGGCTAATCTTTTCACGCCGTTTGAATTATTGCATACCCAGCGCGGCAGCGGGCTGGGCCTGTGTCTGGTGCAAAGGCTGGTGGGGGTTCACGGGGGCAAGTGCGGCTATGAAAGACAAGGGGACGGACATTCCCTGTTTTACTTCACGCTGGCGGAAACCCCTTCTTCCTTAGTGTCGCACTAGCCCCGCGCCCCACGGCTCAGGAACCTTCGGCGTTGCGGCTAATGACCGCCAAGGCATTGTCCAATGCCTGAATGCTGACCGGTTTGGTGAGTTGGAGCAAGAAACCCGCGGCATGGCTGCGGTTTACGTCGTCTTCCGAGCCATAGCCGGTCAACGCAATGCCCATCAACCCGCTGTGGCCGCGCAGTTCCGACATCAATTCGTAACCGGTGCCATCGGGCAACCCGATATCCGAAACGAGCAGATCAAATTTTTCGCCATTGGCAAAAGCACGCGCCTCCGCCAGGCAATTTGCCACCACGACTTCGTATTGGCGCCGGGTCAACAATTGCGCCAAAGCTTGCGCGGTGGAGAGATGGTCCTCCACCAGCAAGATCCGCCGCACACGATGGCTGGCGGCGGCATTGGGTGGAGGCAACACGCTTGCGGGGAGCTCGAGTGCGGAAGCCGGAGCTGCCTTCTCGTGAAAAAGTGGCAGCTTGATGAATATGGTGCTGCCCTGGTTTCTCCCAAGGCTGGTCGCGGAAATAGACCCAGCATGCAGCTTCACCATCATTTTCGAAATCGCCAAACCCAGGCCCAAGCCGCCGAAACGGTGCGGACTGTCCCGGATGACATGATCGCCCTGCGAAAACGCCTGGAAGATATGTTCCAATTCGGACGGAGTCATGCCAATGCCCGTGTCGGTGATGGTAATCATGAGCGGCCCCTCATTCTCCAGCACGGTCGAGTCAATGGTTATCTTTCCGCCCTCGGGGGTGAACTTCACGGCGTTCTTGATCACATTCCAAAATACTTGTTTCAATCTCACGTCGTCACCATGCACCTGGTAGCGGGGCGCATTTAATTTGAGCGACAGGTGGATCTGCTTTTGCTTGATTTCGTCCCGCGTCATTTCCAAGGCGTCGTGCAGACTCGCATGAATGTCACATGGCCGCATTTCGAGTTTTAATTTGCCATTGGTGATGCGGGTAAGGTCGAGCAAATCGTCGATCAGCCGGGCTTCCAAGGTCACATTTTTGGCGATGGTTTCGAAATCGGTGCGGACTTCGGTGGGCAACTTCGGATTAGTGGCCGCATCCGTGGCGAGGAGCAGCACGGGGTTGAGGGGAGTGCGCAGCTCGTGGGAAAGCGCCGCCAGGAAATCATCTTTGGCCCGCGAAGCGGCCCTCGCCTGGGCCTCGCTAACCAGCAGAGAGGCCTCGCGTTTGACCAATTCCTCGTTGGCGCGCACAAGTTCCGCCGTGCGCTCTTTCACCCGCTCCTCCAATTCGTTATTGGCCAGGCGCAGGGCGCCTTCGGCGTTCTGCCGCTGCATGACCTCCTGCTCGAGCGCGGCATTGGCGGCTTCCAATGCGCGCGTTTTGCGGAAAAGATCCACAAAGACGCCGATTTTCGATTTCAGGATTTGCGGATTAAGCGGCTTGGTCAGATAATCCACCGCCCCAATGCCGTAACCCTCGAGTTCCTCCTTGTCCCCTTGATAGTAAGCGGTGAGAAAAATAATGGGAATGTGCTGGGTCCGCTTGCGCCGCTTGATGAGATTGGCGAGTTCGATGCCGGTGATTTCCGGCATGCGGATATCGAGGATGATCGCGGCAAAATCACCTTCCAGCAGCAACAGCAGGGCTTGATCGGCGGATTGCGCGCGAATCAGTCCATAATCCGGCGATTGGAGAACACTCTCCAATGCGTCCAGATTTCGTGTCTCATCATCAACGAGCAGGATATTGACCGGGGACGTCATGACTAGGGAAGTTGGGAGTTGGTTTTGGTGGCCGGCAAGGTGTGCGCGGAAGGGGCATCGCCTGATCACTTAGCGATAAAGCCAAACTCGGAGCAGTGAAAGAAGTTCGTTGGTGTTGACTGGTTTGGCGACGTAATCAAAAGCGCCGGCGGCAAGGCATTTGTCGCGGTCGCCTTTCATCGCCTTAGCCGTAAGCGCAAGAATGGGCAGGGCGCTGAATTTGGGATCGCGGCGGATTTCCTGCATCGTCTGGTAGCCGTCCATTTCCGGCATCATGATGTCCATGAGAACGATGCCAATGTCCGGCTGTTGCTGGATAAGCTCGATGGCGTGGCGGCCGTTGGTCGAGCTGATGACCTCCATCTGGTGGTTCTCTAGCAACGTGGTGAGCGCGAAAATATTGCGCGCGTCGTCGTCCACAATGAGGACCTTGCGTCCATGCAATACCTCGTTGGAGACGTGCAGATGATTGAGCATTTTCTGCTTCGAAGCAGGCAAGTCGGCCACGACCCGGTGCAGGAAGAGCGCGGTTTCGTCGAACAGCCGCTCGGGCGACTGCACACCCTTCACCAAAACGCTCTTGGCCACGGAGCGGAGACGTTGTTCCTCGTCGCGCGTGAGATCCCGCCCCGTGAAGACGACGATGGGTATGTCCCGCAAAGTTGGCTCTTGCTGGATTTTGTCCAGCAATTCGAAACCGGTCATATCGGGCAACCGGAGATCGAGCACGCAGCAATCAAAGGGGCGGTCGAGGAGAAGTTCAAGGGCCCGCTCCCCCGTCGGCGCGGTCACGATCTCGATGTCGTCATGGTCGAGCAACTCCACAATACTCGCGCGCTCTACGTCGTTGTCCTCCACCACCAGCAATCGCTTCACATGGGGCTCGACGAATTTCTTGATCCGGTCGAGACAGACTTCGAGACCGTCGGTGGTGGTGGGCTTGATCGCGTAAGCGAAGGCGCCGTGGGTAAGCGCGTGGGAGCGTTCCTCCTCGATGGAGATGATTTGCACCGGAATGTGCCGAGTGGCGGAATTTTGTTTGAGATTGTTCAAGACCGTCCATCCGAGCATATCGGGCAGGAAAACATCCAGCGTGATTGCCATGGGCTGATACTGCCGGGCCAGGGTCAACGCAGTCGCGCCACGGGTGGCGACAATGCCTTTGAATCCCT
>DATHOB010000378.1:0-3225 GCA_035485355.1 Opitutales bacterium
TGCTTGCGGCTGACGCGCAGCCCGAGGCTAAGGTCGTTGGTCAGGTGGTCGCCACCGATGGGAATCACGCCAGTGCGGATGATGTGGCCGTCGCGGTACAGGGCGTAATCGGTGATGCCCGCGCCGATATCGAGGACGAGCGCGCCGATTTTCTTATCCATCTCCGGCGTCACGACATTGGCCGATGCGACGCTGGCCACGATGATGTCCTTCACCTCGAGGCCGTTGTAGCCGTTGACGAGATGGATGGCGTTGCTGAGGTTGGATTCGTCGCCGGTCACAGTCCAAAACCCGAGCTGCAGTTTTTCACCCAGTTGCGCGACGGGGTCGGCCACGGCGCGGCCATCAAGCTGGAAAGAATTACGAATATGGTGAATGGCGAGGCGACCGGGGGGCAGTTCCTTTTTGCGCGCTTCGGCGAGCAGGCGTTGCACATCGAGCGCGCGCACCCGATTGTCCGCGGCGCTGACATTAATTTCGGCATGCTGGGAAAAACCATCGAGGTGGGCGCCGGATTGCGCGAGGAAAGCGACCTCAGCCTGCGCACGGGCGTTTTGCTCGGCGGTGAGCAGCGCGGCGTGGGCGCAATTGCACGCGGGGGTGAATTCAAGCAAGTCGCCTTTGCGCACCCCAAGCGATGAAGCCTGGCCAATACCGAGGATATTCAGCCGATCGCCGGGAAAAATTTCGCCCACCAGCACCACCGTCTTGGACGTGCCGATATCCAGCGCGGCAACGATTTGGGATTTGCTCATGGGAGGGGAAAGGAAGGGAAGAGTAAACTAGCGCAGGCGGGTCGCAACCGGAGCGGTGGTCAGCGGCTGCACCACAACCTGATTGCCCAGTGAAAGATCGAGTCCGCGCAAGACCATCGGCTGCGCATCCAATTGCTCGGCGACGAAAGCGAGATGCTTGATTTGCGACTCAAAATCATTGCTGGGGATGTTGGCGGCAAAAGTCAACTCGCCGAGCGTGCCCGACTCAACTTTGATGAGCGAGCCGTAGGCGGGTGTTTCGGGGCGGGGGTCGAATTTGCTCAAGTTCACCACGGTCCACTTCGCGGCGATTTTCGGCGCGTGGGTGCGCGCGGCGGCGAGGAGGTCGGCCACCTGGTCCATGCCCGGAACGGGCTGGAAGCCGTGGTCCTTGGTGCGGTGCAGGTTCATTCCCGACATCCAGGGAAGGCCATTCATGATCTTGTCCGGAAAATCCTGCCCGGCGAAAACCGTGCCGTCGCGGGAGACAAGATAAACCTGGAAGCCGCCCTTGCCGTCGTCCACCGCCACCCGCAACCACGGTTTGCGTTCGGAAACACTTATGCGCAATGTGTCGGGCAATTCACGTTCGACGGACACATCTTTTATTTGCAACAGGCTCAGCAATCGCGTGCGCAAATTAAAGACGTCCACTTTATCCAACGAGTCACCGGCGTGCAAATTGAGAAAGTTCATCACCCAGCCGTCAGTAAGGACGCCGTCAGTTTTGAATTCAAATTTCACCAGCGCGGAGGGGGCGCGGACAGCTTGACCTTTCACCGGCAAAGGTGCCGTGGCCGAAGAACGGATCGCCCAAATGCAGAGCGCGGCCAGCAACATGACACCGACCAACGACATCCCCCACCCTAGCCAACGCATATGGCGGTTGCGCCGGGCGACAGGAGAAATCGCACGGGCGGCGGCCTGCTGGCCGATATCCTGCCAGGTGCGCAGTCCTTCTGCAGCGGTGAGGGAAGATTTTTTCATTGGGTGATGGCAGCAGCGGCAAAACGTTCCAGCGCCGGGGTGATCATGGCGCGGATGAGTTTGGGGAAAGTGTATCCATAGCACGAAGCGCTTTTCGGCAGCAGGCTGGTGGGGGTGCAGCCAGGCATGGTGTTAATTTCCAAAATCATGCCGCCGCCCGTGGGCGGTAACATAAAGTCCACCCGGGCGAAATCGCGACAACCACAGGCGGCGAATGCGCCAGCGGCGACGGATTGAATTTGCTCCGTGACGCCGGCTTCGAGCGGGGCGGGGAAAAAATACTCGGTCATGCCCGCGGTGTACTTATGTTCGAAATCGTAGGAAGCGCCATCCTTGGGGCGAATTTCCACCACGCCAAGCGCGCGACCCGCCAGCACGCCAACGGAAAGCTCGCGCCCACGCACCCACGGCTCGGCCATCCAGCGGCCGGGGCTAAGACCTTGCAAGGCTTCCGTCAGGTCGGGCCGATTGGCCGCACGGCGCAAGCCCACACTGCTGCCCTCGGCCACCGGCTTGATAATAATCGCCGAACCGAGCTTGGCCACGAGCGCCGCGGGAGTGGAGGGATTTTCCCCGGTAAAAATAATATGCGGCAAAACCGGCAGATCAGCCTCGGCGAGCACCCGCTTGGTGTCCACTTTGTCCATGCACAACCGGCTAGCCTCGGGACCACATCCGGCGTAGGCGAAGCCTTGCGCTTCCAACGCGGCTTGCACGCCGCCGTTTTCCCCCCAGCCGCCATGGAGCGCGGGGAAAACAACGTGCCGGGCGGGGTCGAGCGACTCGGGCAGCGCGCTGCCGGGCAAGTCGAAAAATTCCACGTCGATTCCCTCCTGCTGGAGCGCATCCGCAATCGCGCGACCGGTGACGAGCGAGACCGAACGCTCGGCGGAATCGCTGCCACAAAGCACGGCCACGGTGGTCGGTTGGGATTCGTTTTTCATTGCATGACCTCCGCCCAGGTTGCGCCGAGCAACAGCACTTCCGGTTCCAATTCGACCCCACAGCGTGCGCACACTTCGTCGCGGACCTGGCGGGCCAGCGACAATGCATCTTGGGCAGTGCCGCCACCGTGGTTGATGATGAAATTGGCGTGAATGTTGGAAACTTCGACTGCACCAACCCTTCGACCCTTGAGACCAAGTTCATCAATGAGCTTGCCGGCATGGCCATTGGGCGGATTTTTAAATAGGCAACCGGCGCTGCGCTCGCGCGGTTGAGACAATTTGCGCTTGGCGGCGTAGGAATCCATGCGTTGGCGAATTTCTTCCGGCGTGCCACCTGTGTGAGGGCGAAAGACCGCGCCTGTGGCAATGGCCTCGAGCAATTCGGGACACTGACGATAACCGGGATGAAATTCCCCTCGCATACCCTGGCGGGTTTCGCCAGCGGCAGTGACAAACTCAACCTGATCGATGACATCGAAAATCCACCCGCCCATTGCGCCAGCGTTCATCCGCAACGACCCGCCGACGGAACCTGG
>DATHOB010000379.1:0-5387 GCA_035485355.1 Opitutales bacterium
GGACATTTTGGAAAGCTTGTACTGGACAGATAGCGATATTTAGCACTCGAAAAACTTGGCTTGATACTGCTCGCGACTATTCACAACCGGGCCAGTGTGCCCGTAATGGTCGTGGGCGTTCAAGCAACGTAAAAGTCCGGCCCCGGTAGAGAACTATTGCCACGCGTGGGCACTCCAGGTTGTCGCTGACAAACTCGCCTCGCTCAACCATCGCCACAATTGTCATGGAGTCGCTATCGTGGGGATGAACGACATACATGCGTGCGCCACGGTAGCGGTCGGACTGGCGACAGTAGGACTCGAACACCTCATGGCATAGCTGCATCTAATCGCTGCTGCCGCAAAGTGGCAGATCGCGAGAGAGGTTGGGAAGTGTAGCGAGCATAGAACCCACGTCCGGTAGCCACCTCGGTCTGTGGGTGAATATTTTGTTGACGCTGGGCCTTTAATGAAGGCTTGGACTGGCTGTTATTCGTCTTGGGTCAAACCCAAGAAAGGTAACGATCTTTAACATCGATTCGGGGGTGGGTTCCATGTGGCCAAATTCCCACGAATAGATCGTTTGGGTATGACAACCCAGAATGATTGCGAGGTTTCGACGGGTCAGCCCAACTTCAAAACGATGCCTGAATATATGTTCACCAAGCGCACATAGGCCGACTGGAATCCTAGGAATTTTGCGCCGCATCCGCGCCAAAACAGGGATTTTGGCAGTCAACCTCAACTCACAAAAAGGCAATGCAGGGAATAAGGTTCAGATTAGCTTTAGGATTGGGCGCGAAGCAGAAAACTCCGCGTCTGGGGGCCTTTATTAGAGTAACCATGTTACGAAATTAAGACACCAATGTTACAATCGCGTCTTTTCTGCAATAATTCAGCTCGATTTTTATCCTAAAATAACTCTTAAGACGTTTTATATCAACAATATATAAAAACATGACTCGATTTTTACATGCTTGAGGAAAGATACCTAAAAACCCTACGTGCGCTTTTTTTGAACATGGGGCAGAGCGCATAATCATTCATTTACGATGCCGGGGGAAGATTCCCGGCGGCCAATGCCGAGAAGTAAAATCATTACCGCGGCTACCGCCAGGGAACCACTTAAGAAGTAAATTCCGTGACTATAGGAGTGGATATCGGTCTGAATTTTACCCGAGGCTATGTGAACCCGAATTGGAAACGTATGCTACCGCAGTGGTAGAAAAAATGGAAAATTTTGCCGTTAATTGCTAAGCGGACGAGGATAACAAACCCGCATAGCCTTCGCGGTAAGAGGGAAATTGGGCGCGCCAAGGGAGCGCGGCCTTGATTTTTCCATTGGCCATGCGGCGATGGGGAACTTTACCCGCCGCGTTTTTGCGATGGTGGGAGCGCGTGGAAACGGCGGCATCGAAATTAATTTGCGTGGGATTGCGCCCCAGTTGCCGGGCGAGCCAAAGCACCAACTCGCGTTTGGGCGCGGGGGAATCATCCGTGACATTGAAAATGCCTCCATGAATATCCGCCATTGCGCCCAAACACGCGCGGATGGCGCCGACAGCGTCGTCCCGATGGAGTAAATTGAGCCACTGCGCGCCATCACCGGGAAAATGGGA
Organism: Opitutales bacterium; assembly: GCA_035485355.1. Lineage (GTDB taxonomy): Bacteria > Verrucomicrobiota > Verrucomicrobiia > Opitutales > JABDGR01 > JABDGR01. Next base: position 1,599 of record DATHOB010000379.1, read on the forward strand.
TTCGCCCGCGCGGAGGGCATCGAGCAGATGATGGCGGCTGGGCCCGTAGAGCCCGGCCAACCGCAAAATCCAAACACGGCGCACCAGACGGGGCGGCAACGCGAGCAACAAATCCTCCGCTTCGCGCAAGAGTGCTCCGGCCGGGCCAAGTGTTGGCGGATCCACCGGCGTATTTTCATCCACCCATCCGCCATCCGTTTGCGGATACACACTCGTGGAACTGGTAAACACAAATTCCCGCGCTGGCGCCTGACCCGCGGCGGCCGATTGCTCCAACCAGCGGGTAATGGACTTCGCGCCTTCAACAAATGAGTGTCGGTAACCCTCCGCCCCCGGAGTGGCCGGGGCGACACTGTTGACAATCGACTCCCCGGCGGGGTTGAGCTGGGCGTGCCAATCGTCACTGGCAATATCCCCCACCACTACTTTGGGCAGGCCCAAAGCGCGCAAGGCGGCGGCGCGCTCTTCACTGCGGGTGAGCGCGGAAACCGTCTCGCCACCGATTAGGGCGGTACGGGCGAGCGCCGTTCCGAGATAGCCGCAGCCGAGCAGGAGCATGAGGACAGGAAACAGGATTCGGGAGACAGGAGACAGAATAAAATTCCATATCGGTCTGGAAACTACGCCATCGTGTTTTGCGTCTCGCATGTGCGGCTCCCATTTTTGAGCCTTTCGTCTCCCACCTCTCTCGCCCCAGACACTCCGCCTGCATCCTTTTTTATGCTTGCCCCCCGGGGGCAAATCGGGTTTTCTCTCCCGTTCCACATCTGCTTTCCCTTCCCATGGACAAACCTGCCGACAAGCCGCGCTCGAAAACGCCGGGCGACTACACCTTCTTCGACACCGAGGCGCTGGTGCGCCACGTCACCGACACGGGCAAGATTCTGCCCCGCCGCATCACCCATTTCACCGCCAAGGAGCAGCGCCACGTCACCAAGACGGTCAAGCGCGCGCGCAGCTTGCTGCTGATGAAGTAGTTGGCCGGAAGGAGGTTGGAATTTTGCGGTTGGAAGCCGGGAAATCAGTCATTTAATGGGACGTTTGGCAGAGACGTCTATTTGTTTTCCCCACCCCATCATGCTTCCTGGTGATCTTGCGGAATTGCCCCCGTTGCTGCAGCCGAATCCGGAGGGTATTGCCCGCGCGGCGGATTTGCTGCGCGCCGGTGAAATTGTCGCGCTGCCCACCGAAACGGTTTACGGTCTCGCGGCCAATGCGCTCGATGAAAAGGCGGTGCGCTATATTTTTTCGGTCAAAGGCCGGCCCTTGCGCGACCCCTTGATTATCCACGGCCTGGACGAAGATTATTTTCACGACTTGGCGGAATTCACCCCCGCGGCGCGCGAGCTGGCCGCGACGTGCTGGCCCGGGCCATTGACGCTAGTGTTGCGCAAAAAAGATCGCGTCTCCTCGCTCATCACCGCCGGGCGGGACACCGTGGCCGTGCGCGCACCCGCGCACCCGGTGATGCGTAGCGTGCTGGCCAAATGCCGCCTGCCCTTGGCCGCACCGAGCGCCAATCCCTTTGGATATCTAAGCCCGACGCGCGCGGAACATGTGCGGGAGTCGTTTGGCGGAAAAGTGCCGTGGATACTGGATGGCGGGCCCTGCACCGTCGGCGTCGAGAGCACGATTGTGGACGTGAGCAATGCCACCGCGCCGCCGCGCATTTTACGCCCCGGCCCGATTACCTGCGAAGCACTGGAGCGCATCCTTGGCCAAAGAGTCGAATCGGTCGCGCATACCAGCAAGATCGAAAGTTCCGAAGGCTTGCTCGCACCCGGGATGCTCACCCGACATTATAGCCCGCTGACATCGTTCAACTTGCTCCCGGCCGGGGTGTGCCCGGAATCGCCCGTGGTTGGGCGGAGAGTGGCGTGGGTGCGGTTCAACCCCCTGGAAGTGGAAGAACCGCCACCCAAGGGAGTGGAAATTTTCTGGCTGAGCAAAACCGGCGACTTGGCCGAGGCCGCGCGGGGACTTTATGAATTGCTGCGACGGCTTGACCCGGAAGGGTACGAAAAGATCTGGTGCGAGCTCGCGCCGCAAAACGGTTGGGGCCTGGCGCTCAATGACCGGCTGCGGCGGGCGGCGGGGCGGGGATAGCGCCAATTAAAAACGCCATGCCCTCATTTCCTGAAATTCTTGATCCGGCGCTGCGGCAGCGGTTGTGTTCGCTCGGCGTGAGACCGGAGGATGTGGAGGAGCGGTTTGTGCGCGGCACCGGGCCGGGCGGGCAGAAGATTAACAAAACCTCATCCACAGTCTGGCTGCGGCATGGGCCGACGGGGGTAGAAGTACGTTGCCAGGACGGGCGCTCGCAAGTGTGGAACCGGGTGCAGGCGTGGGCGGAACTGGGCGCGAAATTGGCGAACCGCCGTGCCGTGGCCGCGGCGCACATCCAGCACGAGCGCCAGGCCGAAAAGCGCCGCCGCCGACAGAAATCTTACGGGCAAAAAGTCAAAATGATCGAAGGCAAAAAACACCGCGCGAAAATAAAACAAAACCGCGGACGGCCGGAAAGCTGGTAGCAAATAGTTTCGGGTTTCGAGTTTGGAGTTTCGGGTTTCGAGCCCAATGACTCGGATTTCTAGTTTTGAGTAACAGAATCGCCGCCAACGTCGGAGGGCGGGATTTCGGCGGATGATTTTTCTTCTGTAATCGCGAGGGTGGCCGCGGACGGGGTATCTTCGCGGCGGACGATGTCGATATCCGCGAAATCCGCCGATTGGGCGAGTTCCAGTTTGCGCAAGCGGCACAGCTCCAGCAGGGCCAAAAAAGTGGCCACGACGAACACATGGCTCGGGTGTTCCGGCATCATGCTCATGAACGTGAACCGCGGATGGGTGTCGAGACGCAGCAAGATTTGCTCCATGCGGTCGGCGACGGTGATGTGGTCGCGGTGGATTTCGCCATGCACCATTTTTTCGGAAAGGCGGCGCAGCAGCAGATTAAAGGTGTTCCACAAATCAATGCGGTCGGTGGGCTCCAGCGGGCGGTGCAGGCGATCCTCATCGCGCTCACGGAATTCGCGCGGGATGTAATCTTGCGCGCGGGCGATAAGCTCCTGCAGGCCGCCGGCGGCGTCCTTGATTTTCTGATATTCGAGGAGTTGGCGCACCAGATGCCAGCGCGGGTCGAGATGCTCGTCTTCCTCCGTGCCTTCAGGCTGGGCATCCTGTTCGTGCTTGGGCAAGAGGAGCCGGCTCTTAATGTACATCAACGTCGCGGCCATGACGAAAAAGTCGCCCGCAACGTCGAGGTCCATTGTCTCCATTGCACGAAGAACCTCGAGATATTGGCGCGTGACCTCGCCAATGGGGATGTCGTGGATATCCAGTTCGTTTTTGCGGATAAGGAACAAGAGCAAATCCAACGGGCCTTCGAAGACCGGCAGCCGGATGGGCTGGTCGAGCGAGGTGAGCAGGGGTTCCTGTACGGCTTGGGACATTGGCAAAGAAACTAAAAGCGAGAAGGTGGAGATAGAATGAACTACACGAGCGCCCCGGAAGCAAGCGCATTGAAACGTCGGTGTTGACGCATTTTGAAACACAATCGCATGACAGTCGCCAAGTGTAGGGGCGTCGCTTGCGATGGCCCTCTTTGATTTTACGATGCGGGGGGCCGTCGCAAGCGACGCCCCTACAACTTTGTCGTAAGATGCGTCAATACCGAAACGCCCCAAGCCACCGCAACCTGCCACTCCTCTGTTCCTGCGCTCCTTGTATCCTTGCTCGATTTACTCCTGCAACAGGAAAATCCGCACGTTGAGGCCGAAGCCGTTTTGGG
>DATHOB010000380.1:0-4454 GCA_035485355.1 Opitutales bacterium
CACTCGTCGGGAAAATATTTTCCAATTCTCATCGCGTGGAGATTCTTCATCAATCAATCGCCTGAATCCATCGTTTGCGAGATAGGTGTCGCTGCGCAGCTTCACCGCCCATGGCCGGGTGGCCAAGCGCAATCCCGCAAGGGTCGAAACAATCTGTCGGTTAACATTGTTAAATTTGCGGCCGACTGTGCCCGTGGCGTCCATGATTTGCGGGCCTGGGTCGATTGGCTGGACAAGTTTATCTGGGTTCAGTCCTGTGACATTCTCATTCAGCCAGGTGGAAAGAATCAGTTCTGCCTCGGGCAAAACACGGCGTACGCTGGCCAACACTGCGGCGGTCGAATGAGGTGTTTCCAGGCCGCCGGGAGCGATCGGGCCTTGCACCACCACTGAAATATCACGTGAAGCAATCAAAGTGTTTTAAATCAAGCCAGCGGCGGCCAAGGTTGTGGCCCCGGGCCGGGTGGGGTGAGTGTTTGGGAGATACACGGAATGGCCCGCATCAGTTTTATTGCCGCCAGCGTTCCATGCCAAAACAACGCCAGCTCCGACCAGCGTCCGGTAAACAGCGGAACAATCAATTCCGGGTAAATCGCCTTGAGGATGCTTCGGCGATACAAGCCGGGAGGATATTTGGCTATGAGTTGCGGATGGAGTTGGAGATAGAGCAGGACAGATGGGACTTGCCGCGTTTGCGTATGCCGCGCGTTGCGCGGGCGCCAGGGGTGGCAGACGGCAGCCTCCCGAACAAATGGAAACCCAATGCCGCGTTCCCGCAGGCGCTCCGCCAAATCCATGTCCTCCATCGTGGCCCAGATATACCGTTCATCAAAGCCGCCTAATTCCCGGAATAGCGAATTCTCAATCGCAAAATTGCAGGACCACAAATTCCCTCCGTTATCATTGATGGGTGAAGTTTCCAAGAGCGAACGCTGCGGCCGGTCAGCATAAGTTCGCCCCTCCAAAACATGGGCTGCAGGTTGGGCCTCGCGCGCGGCGGCAAACGCCGCGAGCCAGCCCGCATCTGGCAGGCAATCGTCATCGGTAAAGGCAATCCATTCTCCGCGGGCCAGCTTCGCTCCAGTGTTGCGATTGGCAGCGGGCCCTCGGCGCGGCCCGGCCACCCATTTCGCCCACGGAAATTTATTTTCGACCATCTCTCGCACGGATGTGTCCGCGCTGTCATCGGTGACAATAACTTCGTATTTTTCTGCGGGATACGTCTGCGCGCCCGGCGCCAAGCGGGCCAAGCACAGTGCGAGTTGTTCCGGTCGCGCGCAGGCCGGCACCACCACGGAAAATTTTAATGACGCAATGCTCATGTTTTTGGCTCGCGTGCAGGAGGTGCTTCCTCACCCCAGCGTCGATACAGGGACACGAGTTTCCGGGCCTGCCAGTAACGCGGCACAAATTTACGCGGATCTTGCAGGCAGCGCGCCAGCCAGCCGAGCCGCGCCCGGTCAGCCCAATCGGGAATCCGCGCCTGTTCCCCGGTCATGAAAGCGATGGCCGCGCCCGTGCACAGAATGGTGGGTTTGTAATCCAGCCGCGCTTTCAGCCACGCTCCGAGTTTTTCCTGCGGCCCGCCACCCACACCGATAAAGATGAACCGTGGCCGCCGCACTCGCACCAATTCCAATAATGCGACATCGCGCACTGAATTTGGATCGTATTGCGGCGCAATATGCCATGCTTCAGGCGGCGCGTTAATATGCAAATTTTCAGCCAACCACTTCCGGGTGCTTTCAACGGCTGTGAATGAGGGTGCGACCCACAAACTTGCCCCGAATGGCGCGATGTCGGGCAATTTCAAAAATTCGACCAGAAATTGATAACCCGAAATACGGATGAGCTTGCTCCGGTGTCTGGCCTCCCACAACGACGCCAATAAACCGCTATCCAGCAGGCATACATCGGCAGCCATCAATGCCTTACGATACACCTCGTCCTCAGGAAGTGTCACCAACCCCGGCCCGGATGGCGCGACTACGAGACCGCCGGTTCGCGCCGCCTCCACCGACTCGGCTACAGTGCCTTGATAGAAATCCAAGCCCAGGATGCGGATCGGTTTCATGCGATGGGTTGGAGAATTTTCTTCCGGTTGGGTGACAATTTTTCCACAACATTATCCACCGGTGGCTCCGGACGGTTGTGTGCCAGATCGAGAAAATACGCGACCAAATCCTTTTCAAAACGCGGCAAATTGAAATAGTCACGCGCCAATTCTGCCGCGCGTGCGGCGAAACGTGTCGCCGTAGCCGGTTCGTTTGCCAGAGTTTGCAGCGCATGGATCCAACCCGCACTGTCTCCTGGCGCGATGTCGAAGCCGATCCCCAGCACCGCAGGAGTAAGGTCAAGTGCGCCTGTGCGCGTCATCACCACCGGTCGTCCGCAGGCAATGGCCTCGAGGATATTGGTGAATCCCGAAGCATCGTCTGGGTCGGGTTGCAGCGGTATGAGTATGGCGCGCGCGCCGTGGTAAAGTTTGCGGAGTTGATCGTCGTCTATCGTCGCATGGGCCTGCGCGCGGTTGCGGTCGCGCCAGTCCACATTGGCGGGCGCTTGCGCCTTCATTTCTGCCGGCCCGAGAATGACAAAGGGGAAATTCACTGCGCGCGCGGCTTGCAACAAAACCGAATAATCCCGCTGGGTTACTCCCGTGGCCGCGAAATATCCGCCTGCGCCGGCCGCCGATGGATAATATTCCGTGTCGGCCGCCCAGACGACCCGCCGCACTCGCGCCGCAGGGTATTCACTTTTTAACCAAGCTTCGACGTGGGGTGTCAGCGCCAGCCAGCCGATGTAAGCTTGGGCGATGAATTTGGTGGTACCGATACCGCGCAAATTCTTACCGTTGAAACCGGATGCCGGTTTGTAAATCCACGCGACCAGTTGTAAACGTTTTATGCCGAGTCTTACTGCCAGTGGGGTCAATACCAAATGTCCCGCCGCAATGTAAACAATATCACCTCGGCGGGCGTTCCAGAACACCAGCCAATCCGCCGCCAAGTCACCCAGCCGTCCGCCACTTGTATGGGAAATCCTACGCAAGAATTTTAAAAATTTATTAGAGCCCAGCGAACGAATCGGCCGCACTTCGAATCCTGCGGACTCCAAGGCATCCGCACCCCACAGGTGTGCGCGGGACACCGACTCGCGCCGCCAACACTGGTCCAACCACGGTTCGATATACGTATTTACGTAATGCACCACCGGCAGTCTCCCCGTGACAGTTGTCGCCGCACGTTTTCGCTGGCAAGCCCGACGCGCAAGGTAGTGCGGCAATGCGAGCGAGAGGAAGGCCGCGCTAAAGTCACCCTCCCGCAAGTCGCGCACCGCAAGTACTTTGACGGCGTAACTCAGGCGTTTAAAATAATCGCGCATCAAGCGCGCATTCGGTGCTGGCGCGTCCGTTTCATTCCACCGTGCATAGCGTTCAAAGACGCTCGCCACTGTATCGCTGGTGAGATTTTCGATTCCTAAATCCGGATCGAGCCACACTTCCCAACCCGCGGCTTGCAATCTGCGGCCCAGCTCGGCGTCCTCGCCTGCGCGTAACTTGGAGTCATAATTTCCAACTGAAATTATCGCCGTGCGGCGCGCCATGCACCCGGAGGTGACATGCGTGGCATTACGCAGCAGCCCGGCGCTCGGCCGCGCAAATAAGTGCCGGCAGCGCCAGCGATCGACGGTGTTGCCGGTTTTCGACTGTAAAAACCAACCATGCACGGCGGCCAATCGCGGTGCGTTGGCAAAATGTTTGAGCGCCCTTGCGGCAAAATCTGGCGGCAGTCTATTCCCCGCATCGCAACCGAGGACAAATTCATTGCGCGCCGTTGCCATTGCCCGCGCCCGCGCCGCGCCGCGCCCCAGGTTGTCCTCTTGTTTGAGCACGGTCACGCCTGCGGCTTCTGCAATTTTCACGGAATTATCTGTCGAGCCATCGTCCACCACCAGAATTTCATCGGGCGGAATGGTTTGCGCACGCAACGCCGCCAGGCATGCACCCAGCGTTGCCGCCTGGTTGTAAACCGGCACATACGCGGTGTATGAATTAATTTCCATCAATCAAAAAATTTACTCGGCTAATTCACTTTCGGCAGCGCGTCGGCAAATTGCAGCCAGCCCAAGGTGCGCTCGACCGCCATTGGCCAATCCACCAACGGCGTCCAACCCAATTGACTGGCCGCTCCTTCGATCGGAAAGCGCCAGACGCAACGTTGCAACAAAGTCATTTCCTTTGAAAGCGCGGTCGGGCCCGGAGGTTTGGAATTCAGGCTAGCGAATACATCGGCTTCAGTTGGAGCAGGCACCGCTACAAGCAATCCTTTGGCCATGCGTTTCATCAATCCAGGAACTTTCGGCGCTACCCGTTGCGTAAATGAGTGAATGCGGATTTGCTCCATTTTTGCCGACCATCCGTGTGGTGCAACATAAGGTTGGGCTTCAGGAAC
>DATHOB010000381.1:0-3480 GCA_035485355.1 Opitutales bacterium
CGAAAGCCCGGCGGCGATGCTCAACCTGCACAAGGACGCGCAGGATCTTTCGCTCGATGAATTGGAAAAAACCATCACCGAAGTCCCCGCCGCGAACCCGGCGATGAATTCCTACGCCGTGGAATATTACGCGCTGCTGGCCAAGCCCTTCATCTGCCTGCTCATCGTCGGGTTGGCGGTGCCGCTGGCGGTCGCGGGCGTGCGCACGAACGCGCTGGCCGGGGCCTCGCAAGCCATTGGTTGGTTTTTTGCGTATTATGTGGTCGCCGGCATGTGCACTCACCTCGGCAACCTGCACTACCTGCCCGCCATCGTCGCGGCGTGGCTGCCATTGACGGCGATGTTCGGCGTGTCACTGTGGTTGTTTCGGAAGGCGGCTTGATTGTTTAATACAACTTCGTTTCCCGCATTTTTCATTCCACCCTCCATACTTCACTCATGCTCTCTCTCCGCCTCCGGCCCAATGCCCCCGCCCGCGTCCTGCGCGGCCATCCGTGGGTCTTCGCGGGGGAACTGCGCGAAGTTGTCCCGCCCGAACTCCACGGCCACGCCGCGTTGCTGCGCGATGCGCGCGGGCGCGTACTCGGTGCGGGGTTGTGCAGCGGGCGCTCGGCCATCGCGTGGCGCAAATTCAGCCGCGAGCCGGTGGATTTCGACCACAAATTTATCACGGGCGCGCTCGACGCCGCCCTCGCCCGCCGCACTGCCGCAGGCGTGAACGGCCCGGTGCGCCGCCTCGTCTGGTCGGAGGCCGACCATATACCCGGCCTCGTCGTGGACCAATATGGCAAGACACTCGTCGTGCAATCGTTGACCTCCGGCATCGAAAACACGCTCACGGAAATTTGTGCAGCACTGCAGGCTCATTTTTCTCCCGAGGAAATTATTTTGCGCAATGACGCCCCGGCCCGCCGCCACGAGGGCCTGCCGCTTGAGGCCAAAACCGTCTCTGGCACGCCCTACCCCGCCCGCTGGCTGAAGATTGACGATCTCGAATATTTTGTGGATTTGCTCGGCGCGCAAAAAACCGGCTTTTACCTCGACCAGCGCGCGCAACACGTGCGCGTGGCGGAATTTGCCAAGGGCAAGCGTGTGCTCGACGGTTGCTGCAACCAGGGTGCGTTCGCCCTGCAATGCGCGAAGGCGGGCGCGAAGAGTGTGCTCGGCGTGGACAGCTCGCTGACCAGCGTCACCCAGGCCGCACAAAATGCCACAAAAAACAATCTGGGCGAAATCGCGAAATTTGAAACGGCCAATTTGTTCGACTGGTTCACCGCGCGGAAAGATTTGCGGAACCAGTTCGACCTCATCGTGCTGGACCCGCCGTCGTTCGCGCCCAAGCGCGGCGCGCTCGAAGGCGCATTGCGCGGCTACAAGGAATTGAATTTGCGCGCGCTGCGGATGCTGGCGCCCGGTGGCATCCTCGCCACGTATTGCTGCAGTCAGAATGTCGGCGTCGGCACTTTTCTCGACACCGTAGCCGAGGCCGCCGCGGACGCCTACCGCGAGACGCGCCTGCTCGAAGTCACCTCGCAGCCCGCCGACCATCCGATTTTATTGAGCTGCCCCGAAACGCATTATCTCAAAGGCGCGATTGTGGAGGTGGAGTGAGTCACTCAATTCCTGTCGCTCCTAAATCATCAATCTCAATAATATTTCCGCTTTGACATAAAGCCTTCCACGTCTCTCTAACTTTAACGTCGGGTACATCCAGAACCAGACCGATAATCTCTGTACCACCAGTTTTAAGTATATATTCCACGCTTAACACTTTGGCGGCCAAATACTGTTTCGTCTCCAAGATTATTCTTGCCGCATTCCAGCCTTTACCACTCCTGACAAAATTTTCCCGCCAATCACAACCGCATGACGCGAAGCAATTTCAAACGCAGTCTCAACTTCAAACATCGCAGAAACATTTTGCATAGGAATTGGTTAAGTTAATTAACGGATGATGGTAATTTTTGTGTTTGGTATGGCAATATTCACTCACCGCCACTCATGCCGTGGATACCGTCCGCGCAAATCTTTTTTCACCTGCTCGTAGGAATTAGCCCAGAAGGCGGCGAGGTCGTTGGTGATTTGCACCGGGCGGTGGTTGGGCGCAAGGACTTCGATGGTCACGGGATGTTTCCCGGCCAGCACCCGGAGTTTTTTCGGGTCGGCGTCATACAGCTCCTGCACTTTGGCGGAAAGCACGCACGATCCATCCGCCCCGTAGCGCAGCACCGCGGGCCGTTTTTTGTGCGGCAAAATGAATTCCCGCGGGGTCAGCGTGTCGAGCGCCATCAGTTGCTCCGCCGAGAGCCAGCCGTGCAGCGCGGGCATGACCGGGCGCTCCCGCGCCTCGCGCGCGGACGACGCCCCGTGGCAGATTTCCTCAATCAAAATTTTCCGCCCGTCGTCGTCAATCGCCGGGATGCCCAGCTCCGGCGCGCGCTTCGCCAGAAAATTAACTCGGGCAATGAACGCCTCGGCCTCTTCGTCCCAAAATTTCAATTCGATGCGTTTCGCCAGCACCTCCGCCGCGAGCAGGCGGGCGGCGGCGTCGGGCGCGGGGTCGGGCGCTTCGCGCGTTTCGAGCACCAGGTCGCGGAACTTCCGCGCGATGCGGCGCACCGCGCGTTTTTGCACCGGGTCGTAAACCGTCTCGTCGCCCTCGGAAAAATCTTCCGGGAATAATTCGCGCAGCCAGGGCTCCTCGATTTTGGTCGCCAGGCTGAGCAGCACCGCCACCTCGCCGCGCGCGTGCGTTTCCTCCACATCGGCGGCCACCAGCAACCGCGCGTGGCGCACGGCGCTCTGGCGGCGCAGTTCGCCGCGCCGACCATGGACGAGGCGGCAGCGCAACGTGCCCAGATCTTCGCGCAGTGCCAACTGGTCGCTAAAGCCGACGAGCAGGCAGCGGCGCACGGCGTCTTCATCCAGCGGGCGCGGAGTTGTGTCGAGCTGCTGCGCCTCGGCCAGCCGCAAAAACTGCCGGGCCAGTTCCCCCGCCTGGTTCGCGGCGAGGCCATGCAGCCCCCACTGGCGGCACCAATCCGGATCGAAATTTTTCGCGCGGCCCATTTCCCACAAACGCAAAATATGGAAAAAATCCGAATCGGCGTCGCCCAGCATTTCCGCGCGTTGCTCCTCGTGGCGCGGGTCGTGCAACGTGAGCAGCAGGTTGCGCCCTTGCGTGAATGCGGCAAGCAAAGCGACCGTGGGCAAACAACCGCACTCATGCGCCTCCAAAAACATCCGCGCATAACGCGGGTGCAGCGGGAACGCCGCCATGCGCCGGCCGCGCGCCGTGGCCGCGCCGTTGGCGTCAATCGCGCCGAGGTCGCGCAATTCCATGCGCGCGCGGGCGAGCGCGGCGGGCGGCGGTGGCTCGAGCCATGCCAGTTTTTCCAGCTCATGATATCCGCCTGCGGCGAGGGAGAGCACACTCTCCGCCAAATCCACACGCTGGATTTCCGGCGTGTCGCGTGCGGG
>DATHOB010000382.1:0-4411 GCA_035485355.1 Opitutales bacterium
CATCTTCCTGCTCGGTTTTCTCGATGGCCGCGTCATGTCCGTGGAGGATCTGAGCCAGCGCTTTGAGGAACCGATGCTCGGTGTCATTCCGATGCAAAAGCGGTTGAACGGCCAAGTCGAGCTGCTCAAACACAGCGACCAACGCCAGATGTTCGCTGAGTCCTGCCGCAATATTCGCTCCTCGCTGTTATACATGGACCGGCAGGGCCAGCGCCCGCGCGTCATCATGCTGACGAGCTCAATGCCTTCCGAGGGCAAGTCCACCCTTTCGTCAAATCTGTCCATCACGCTCGGCTTCGCCGCTTCGCGCACCTTGCTGGTGGACGCCGACATGCGCCGCGGTCAATTGCACAAACGTTTTAACCTGCCGAATGACGTCGGCCTCGCTGAACACATCGCCAAGGGTATACCGCTTGAACAAGTTATCCAGCACACTAATTCCGAAAATCTGGATTTCATCTCCTGCGGCAAATACCCCGCCCAGCCCGGCGAGTTGCTGATGAGCGATCGTTTCCGCGAATCCATTCAGACCCTCCGCCAACGCTACGATTTTGTGGTGTTCGACAGCCCGCCCATCCTGCTGACGGACGACGCCGCGAGTTTTGCCACTCGAGCGGATGCAGTCATCTTTGTGGTGCGCGCGGGCTTCACCCGTTTGCGTCAGGTGCGCGCTTCGATGGAAAATCTCCACCGTCGGGGAGTCAATGTCTACGGCATGGTGGTAAACTTCATCGACCATCGCGAGCCCGGCTACTATTCCTATCGTTATTACGATTATTACTCCTACCGCCCGGAACGCCCCGACCGCCCGGAACGCAAAGACCGCTCTGCTTGATAGTTGGGTCAATTCTGCCGGTTGCGGGTGAAGAACAACCATCCCGCGGGTGCGGCTTGAAACAGCAGCAAGCTCAACGCCATCCAGGCCAGTGAATTAATGTTGGGCTGGGTAAATAGGCCCAATGCCGCCAGCCACCAGCCTATGGCCACGAATTTGAACAGATTGCGCCGCTGCGCCACACTGTGGATGAAGTAACCCACCCCGAGCAATACCGCCGCCAGCGCCGGCAGCAAGTAGATGGAAAACGCCTGATAGACGCCAGCCACCAACGCCAGCAACGCAAATCCCACCCCGCACCCCACCCAGGTCGCGCTGGCAATGCGCCCGCTTAACGGCATCGTCGGCAATTCGCGGAACAGCCAGTAGGCGTAAACCAAGGATATTGCTCCCGAGCCGACCAACGAAAGTGTCCACACATAAAACCCCGGATTAATCGGCAGATTATAAACGGTGAAAGCCCATTGTGCGAAGAGGCATTTGGCCAATATCAGCCCCCAGAAAAACGCCAATAAAGTGCGAAAGCCTGGCACTTGGCGCGACTTCTCAAGCGCCAGCTCCAATTCGGCGACATCGGTTGGGGAGGATTTTTTTTGCACAGAAAGGCCAGCAAGGGAATTTATTTACTGCAGCTTTCAGCCTAGCGCATGGACGGTAAAAGGCAATGCCGCCGATGCAGGTGCCAGCATTAGGCCAAGGTTTCCCATTTTGCGGCTTCCCTTTTGGCCGCCCTTCTTTCATTTTTCATCTTTTATTCAATTCGTCATCCATGACCGCTCGCGACATTTTTCAAACACAATTTGGCCACGCCCCCGCGCTTTGCGGTTACGCTCCCGGCCGGCTGGAGTTTATTGGCAATCACGTGGATTATAATGGCGGCCTCGTTATTGGCGCAGCCATTGACCGCGGCGTGCAGACTGCGGTGGCCCGTCGCAATGATCGCCGCATCCGGGTTTTCAGCCCAGCCTATGGCACTCCGGTCGAGGTGGAGTTGGACACGCTCAAGTCGCAAACGGATGCCAGCGCGTGGGCCAATTATCCGCTGGGTGTCGCTTGGTCCTTGCAAAAAAACGGCTGTGTCTTTCCATCTGGCTTCGATTTGGCTATTTCCGGGGATTTGCCAGCCGGCGCAGGTTTGTCCAGCAGCGCGGCCCTGGAGCTCTCCACTGCGATCGCCTTGCGGGAACTGTTCGGCTTCAAGATCGAGTCGGCTCCGCTCGCGCGCATTTGCCGCCAAGCCGAAAATGATTTTGTCGGCATGCCCTGCGGAATTCTTGATCAGGGTGTTTCGATGTTCGGAGCGGAAGGCCGCCTCGTCCTGCTCGACTGCCGGGCGGAGACGTTTACCACCGTTCCGGTGCCCGCCAGCGCGCGATTCTGGATTTTTAATTCGGGCGCCAAGCACGCGCTGCTGGATTCGCTCTACGCCGCACGCCGCCGCGAATGTGAATCGACGCTCGCCATCCTGCAAAAATCGCGTCCAGCGGCCAAATTGCTCGCCGAATTTTCCTCCCTTGATATTGAAAACCACCGCGCCCAATTAACGGCCGATCAATACAACCGCGCCCTGCACGTCACGCGCGAGATTGAGCGCGTTCGCCAAACGGTCGCCGCTTTGGAAAAAGGCGATCTCCCGGCCGTGGGTAAACTGCTCGTCGCCTCACACCAAAGCTCGCGCGAATTATTTGCCAATAGTTGTCCGGAACTCGATTTCCTGGTGGACCACTTGATCAAACTCCCGGGGGTTTACGGTGCGCGGCTCACTGGTGGCGGCTTTGGCGGGGCGGTCATGGCTCTCACCACGCCCGATTTTACTGCGGAAGCGGCAGAGCCTGCTACCGCTGCTTACACCGCTAAATTCGGTCATGCGCCAGTCGTATTCGCGGCCCGCACCGGTCCCGGGGCTCGAGTGTTGTAGGCGATTTTTAGCCTCCGGCTTTCACTTTTTCACCGGATCTTTGTGGTAAGCCTGGATAGCGTCTGTGAGTTGGACTGGGTCATAAATGGCAAATTTGTCTTTTGCTAATTCCTGGGCCTGTGCCACGGCAGTTGCGTATAAAGTTTCATCCGTTGGTTTCGCTGCCAATTGGAACACGCTTTCACTGAAGGCAAAGCACTTCGCAAACAACGCCACCCGTTGCTTTTCATCATCGGTCTGGGCTGCGGCGGCGGCCAGTTGCAAATCGTCATGGCAGTGCTGGATCATCTGTCGACTCGTCGGGGTGGTGTTGAATTGATTGTACCAGATGCCGATCTTGCGCTTCGGCCCTTCGTTGTCATCAAGTTGAGTCCACAAGGCCTCGGCGTGCGTGAAATAGTCCGCCATCGGTTTTGCCGCCGGGCCAAACATGTCATTGCAAAACTGTCGGGTAAGCGCCACCGGGTCGGCCTGCGGATTCCACCACATCTGCGTAAGGATATAAAATTTCGGGCCATCATATCCCCAGTTCGGGTAGCCTTCTGCATGCATGTACGCGCTACTGTAATGTTTGGCCAAAGCGCGCATGAATTGTGACCAGTATCCCGAGTAAATCCTCGGCATGGCATAGCCGTTGCCTTCATACCATTCATGCTGGCCAAAGTGATGCGCCTTCGCCAGCCAGGTATCCAATACCGAAAGCTGGCCATTCGTGCTCGCCGTGTAACCCGGGAATTCGGACAAGTGCATGACCGTGAAGACCAGAATATTCTCCTCCAAGGGAAAGGAGGGGACGTTCATAGTGGAGTTATAGGCCAAGCCCAGTAGCAGCTTGTCGGGAAATTTTTGTTTCATCCACACCGCCAGTTGATTCATGAAGCGCCAATAAATGTCGCTAACAGCGTCGCCTTGGAAGTCGCCCTTCGGTTCTTTGGCTTTGAACGCAGCTATGGCATCCAGATAGCGCTGGCTTTGGCTCCAGCGGTTGCTGTCGTTGATGCTGACCGCAATATACTCCAAAGTCGGGTTTTTTTGAAAATATTCCGTGATGGATTGCTCCGCGGCAATTAAGGTCTCCGGCTCGGCGAAATCAATTTGCCAGCCTTGATCGCCGGCGTTGGCGGGTATGTAGCGTTTACCGTCCAGTATCGGGTAAATCTCCGGGTGCGTTGTGGCAAATTCCTCCGGCGGGAAAATGCTGTAAAGATTGTGTTGGTGCACGCCCCCTTTGCGTCGCAATGCGCCGATGCGCTTGGCCCAATCCGGGTCGCCCCAGTCCTTGCCCGTAAGGCCGGTAATTTCGCCCGAAACCACAAACGGATTCGACACGACATCATCACCGTCAAAAACCACCGTGTGATTTGCCGGCAAACTGGTCCACAACTCCGTCGGCATGTAAAAGCGCACCCCGGCATACCGGCCCAAAAACGACACCGCGCCAAAATACGTTCCATTGCCGGTGTGGCCGGAAATGTTAATTACATTGTTTTCCCGATGAATGAGAAAACCATCATCGGCCAACGCGGCCAGGCGTGGGTCGGGTTTTGCGACGGTGGTGCCTAAAACAATAACCACTTTGCCCTCGGCCAACTGGGAAAGGCCTTGCGCGGCGTTCTGGGCCCCTTGCGCGGTGCTTTGGATATCGAAGCCTGTGCTTA
>DATHOB010000383.1:0-2685 GCA_035485355.1 Opitutales bacterium
TGCGATTTCCCCGGGTGGAGTGTTCAATGAACAGGACAAAGATTTTGTGCGCCGCCTTACTAATTTAATTCCGCTCGGCCGCATGGCGCGGCTTGGCGAATACAAGGCCGCGGTGGTGTTTTTGGTTTCGGACGCCTCTGCCTATATGAACGGCGCGAATCTGGTCATGGATGGCGGTCGCAGCACATGGTAAAGCAAATCAAACTTTTGGCGTTGGACATTGACGGAGTTCTGACCGATGGGCGCACCACGCTCGGCGCGCGCAAACCGGAAAAGAAACGGCTAGCCTTTCAGGACTTGGATGCCATCAACGCCGCCAAACGCGCCGGCTTGCTTGTTGCATTGGTCACTGGCGAAAGTGACGGCTCAGTGGACTTGGTCGTGCAGCGTACCGGAGTCACTTTGTTCCGCCGAGGCGCGAAAGACAAACTCGCCGCACTGCAGTCCATCGCCCGGGAGCTGCGCATTTCTTTGGCTGAAATTTGCTACGTGGGCGATGGCAACCGTGACGCCCCGGCGTTGGCGCGTGTTGGTCTGGCCTTTGCCCCGGCCAACGGCACTTTTGCGGCCAAGCAGGCCGCACACCGGGTGGTGGAGAAATTTGGCGGAAACGGAGTGGTGGATGAGGTAGTGCGCCTGTTGCACATCACCCATTCCGGCCCTCTTTTCAAAAAAATAATTCGACCTCATTTGCGCGTGGAATTTCAGAAACATAAGATACCCTTGCGGCTTTTGCCTGTGGCCGTGAATTTGGCTGAGATGTTGACGCAAACTTATCTCATGGGCGGGAAGTTGTTTTTGCTTGGGGAAGGCGCGGAGCTCGCCCTCGAGCAAATGTTGGCCAGCCCGCCAGCCTGGACGGCCATCGCGCTTTCCCCTCACCGGGCCTCACGGCAAAAGCAATTGCAGGTGTTACCCCGCCCGGGCGATTGGGTGATTTGCTTTCCAGGATCCGGTTCCCGGCAAAAATTTACCTTGGCCAATGCGTCGGGTAAAAAAATTCTGGCTCTTCCCCATGATCAGGCCGCTCCAATTTGGCGTGCCATAATGAAAACGGCCTGAGAATTGTCTTAGAAGCGTTTTTCACAAAACCATATCCGTGTCGGATCAAAATCATCGTATTACCCTCGGCCTTAGCGTCGAACATTTCGATTTTCGGGTGGACTTGCACCGCTTTATCGAAACCCTGGCCGAGCATGTGAACGTGGTGGTGTTTACCGACCGGCCCTTCACGACCCCGATGAAAGGGCTGAAAGAAGTTCGTCTCTACCGCCAGCGCCGCAGCTTCATCGCTGGGTTGGTCTCACGATTGTTTCTCATCGCCCGCCGCCTGCCCAAAAGCCGGAACAACTTTTTCATTACGGAATGGTTTACGCTGAGCAACCTGCCCCGCGCCCGTCAACGCCGGGGTCTTTTTTACCTGCGTCTGCGCCGGCTTTTACCCTGGGGCATTTCCGTCGATTCAGCGTTGCCCTTCCTCGGTGCGGGTGATGCCACCAACCTCGACGGCATTGATTCCTTTCTCCACATCACCCGGATTGGTTCTGTGCCCTTTCTGGCCCGCACGGTGGCCTCTGGTAAACCCAACTCCGCATATATTTATAGCTGGGATCATCCCTGCAAACACACCACCATTCCCCGCCACGGATTGCAGTCCTATTTCACCTGGAATCAAGGTCTGAGTCGGGATCTGGTGGAACTCCAAGGAGTCAATCCTGCGCTGATCCGGGAAGTTGGCGCGACCCAGTTGGCTCCGCTTAAACAATATCTCGAAACACCTGCCGCCCGTATCCGGTTGGTGGCAGGCGATTATGTTTATTATGCTTGTGGCACTGGCACACCCGATTTGGTACGGCAGGAAGTCGCAGTCATTCATCTGCTAGCCAAAATGTTGAAAGAAATTTCGCCGTCGACCACATTGCTAGTGCGCCCGTATCCCAACCTTCTCGATTGGACTTGTTATGACTCGCTCAAGACGGAGTCGAACGTGCGATTCGATTGGTTTCGCCAGGAAGGGCAGGGTAGGCAACTCAGTCCGGCCCAAGTGTTCGAAAAATATAATAAAATTGAGCATGCCCGCGCCATTATCCACCTCGGCACTACGCTTGGCTGGGAAGCCTGCTACTTTGATGTCCCGGTTTTGTTTCTGACCATGGATGACTTTGTGTCGGAAGCTCGCGGTCAGTTTGATCTTCGCAACTTCATTCACCAATTCCATAACGACAAATACATGATTTTGGACGAATTCCCCAATGTCGTCCGACGCCAATCTGATCTTGCGCCAGCCCTTCGTGGTGCATTGGAACGCTCTGCTGAATTCCTCGCTTATAATCGTGCCGTGGCCGGGGCGACCCCCTTGCGCTCACTCGACGCTATCGCCCAGGACATCTTGGGCGTGCTTTCCCCGCAGAACCATCAGTCGGCGATGGCCGTAAGTTCGTATTAAAGGTTTTCTGGATTTAATTGAATATGCGCGCGCGTTTTAAAATTCTTTGGCTGTATCTTTTCAACCGCTGGTTGACGTTCATTCCTTTTCAAGCTCCGCGCCGGTGGTTGCTGGGTATGATGCTGGGCAAAATCGGCCATGCACCCAGTGTGCTTATGGGGTTGGAAGTGCGCGAGCCACACAATATCGAATTGGGCGACCACGTTGTACTCAATCGTGGCGTGCTTCTCGATGGGCGC
>DATHOB010000384.1:0-4005 GCA_035485355.1 Opitutales bacterium
GCCACCGCCCAATAAAGCCGCCGCTGGCAACAGCATTATTATTTTGTCCATTCCGATGAAGACCCAATCCCGCAATCTCATTATCCGCCTGGCCTTGTTGGCGGGCGCAATGGGAGCGGCTTACTTCATGGGCCGCGCACCGGGGCTGGCGGCTAAATGGGAAGGCGCCTGGCCGGCGGCGTGGCGACATTTTATTTCACCGCTCGCGCCCTCGCTGGTGGTCGCGTCGAAGAAATCACCAGCGCAAAAACAAGGCGAACCGGCCAAGCTGATCAGCCTGAAGGAGGCGACGGATCGCATCGCCCAAATTAAGTCGGGAACCCCCTATTTAACCCATGAGGAACAATGGGCGGCGTATGAGGATATTGTCCAGCATCTTTCCGCGGCAGACCGGGTGGCCTTGTTCAATTTAGCCAAGGACATGCCCGATGACTTTGAATTTAAGGGCCTGCTGCTGGATCAATTGATTCATAGCATCTCTGGAACCGACCACAACCCGGTTCTGGCCTTGTCGCTATGCAAGTCAATGCCGATGGCGTTTCAAGATAGTGAGCTCTCAAATATCTTGGAGCAACTTGCGCAGACCGACCCCAAACTCGCGCTGAGCGAACTGGGGAAGCTATCCCCCGGCACGGACAAAGATTATGCTTATGGATCTGTGTTTTATCAATTGGCCCACCCTAACCCAGTCACTGCGGCAGCCTTGGCCGCCGCGTTGCCTCCCGGCAGTGAGCGAGACAGGGCCATTGAAGAGGTGAGCCGCGCGTGGGAAAACAAGGATCCGCCGGCGGCCATCAACTGGCTGCTCAGCCTTCCCAATCACGAGACAAGTCTGATTAACCTTTTTCAGCAAATCGTCAATTATCAGCCCGATCTGGTAATGTCCTATCTAGACAAAATTCCCGAACTCGCACAAGATACCGGGCTCATTGAGGAAATTAGCACTGCTTTGGCGACCTCCACCACCCCCGATTTCAATCCGAACACGGCGCTGGATTTGGCCAACCGCATTCCAGCGGGAGCCACGTATTCGGTGACGATAAACAACATTTTTTCCAATCTGTCTTTTCTCGACCCTTCCACGGCGGCCGGATTGCTGGACAAAATCACCGATCCACGAACGCGGCAGGAACAAATTACCACTTTGGCCACCAACTGGGGAGCGGAAGACCCGGTCAGCGCAGTGGCTTGGGCCAATTCGCTTATGGGAGCCGATGCCGGTTCCCGCAATGTAGTTTTGCAGAAAGTCATCAGCTCTTGGGCGACCGTTGACCCGGCGTCAGCAGCCGCCTACATCCAAAATTCCCCCAACTCCGAGGCTTTGCTTTCAATCGCTCCCGAGATTGCGCAAACGTGGGTTTCGCCGGCGCCTTTGAATTTGAGTAGCAGTCGCCCGCAATCACCTTATGAAAGCTCGCCTGAAGCTTGGACCGGTTCCGACCCGCAGGCCGCGCTGGCGTGGGTGAATACGTTGCCCGATTCCGATGCCAAAAACCAGGCGCTGAACAATGTTTTGGTCGTCATGGCGGCCGCCAATTTCACCGGGGCGTGGGACGATGCGGCCAACTTGCCAGATAGCGCGAACCGTAACAGCATTTTGACCAACCTGGTAGGCGCGGAGGTCAGCCACGACCCGGAACAGGCCGCCGCCGCGATTGCCCAACTTCCCACTGATGCCACCCAAGTAAGCGCCGCCACGACAGTTGCGACGACCTGGATTCAACAAGATCCAGTCGCAGCGACCGATTGGATCAATTCGCTGCCTGAAGGCGGCGTTCGCGATGCCTCAGTGCAGCCTTTGATCGCCTCCCTCGCCAGCCAGAGCCCGGCGAGCGCCGTCACTTGGGCCAACACCCTCACCAATTCCACTTTGCGCGCCACCCAGTTGCAAACCGTGCTAACCGGTTGGGCCGCCAAAAATCCGGCGGACGCCATTGCCGCCGCGCAATCGGCCAATCTGACGGACGCCCAGCGCGCCGCGCTCATCCAGTCGTTGGCTAAAATCACCACGGTGGTAAAATGAAATCGCCCGCAGCCCGCCGGCCTTTTGCCGTTTACATGGGGATGCGGTTGGGCTACATTTCAAACAGACAATTGCCGCATTTGCATCCGGCAGATTGATTTCGCGTTTAATCCCCATGTCCCTCGCCGAGTATCGTCCCCTCATTGTGCGTGGCAACCGCGCCCTCGGTTCCTTGTTGCAGGAAAAGAAGCTGGTGACGGCCGAGCAACTGGACGCCGCCAACGAAAAACTGGTTGAATACATGGAGCAGGACGATGTCCGCCGGGCGAGCATCCTGCACATTTTGCTCTTTGAATCGCAGGCGCTCAAAGAGGACGACTATCTCGAGGCGCTCGTTGAAAAATCCGGTTTCGGGGTGATTGACCTCCGCGCCTGCCTATTCAAAAAATTCGCCGACCTCCACCCGGACTTTGACGCCTGCTGGGCCACTTGGGCGATACCCTTTGACGTGGTGGATGATTTTCATCTGCTCGCCACCACCATATTGCCCGGCCCGCCCACGCAAAAATTCTGGCAGGATAAATATCCCGGGAAAAATCTGCTCTGGTATGTGACTTCCGTGCGCTCTTTTCAAACCGGGATGGAGAAATTGGAAAATTTAATTAACGAAGCGGCTAAAACCGCCAAACCACCTGCCTCCGCCAAATCCGCCAAAGGCCTCACCAAGCCGGCCCAGCCGGTAAAGAAAAGTTAATTTACCCTGCCGTGTTGGTGTCATCCAACTGGCGGTTGACGAGTTCGGCGTAAATGGGCGAGTTTTTCATCAACTCCGCATGCGTGCCTTGCGCGGCGAGCCGCCCGTTATCAAAGACCAAAATCAGTTTGGAATTGCGGATTGTGCTCAAGCGGTGCGCGATGGTTAGCACTGTGCGCCCCATGGAGAGATCATTGAGCGCCGCCATGATGGCCTGCTCGCTTTCTGAGTCCAATGCGGAAACCGCTTCGTCGAGCAGCAACACCGGCGCATTTTTCAAAAATGCGCGGGCGAGGGCGATGCGTTGCTTCTGGCCACCGGAAAGGCGGTCGCCGCGGTCACCCGCCATGGTATTGTAGCCTTCGGGAAAACTGCGAATGAAGCTGTCCGCATAAGCACGTTTTGTGGCGTCCATCACTTCGGCATCCGTCGCCCCGGGCCGTCCCAAGCGGATATTTTCCAAAATCGGCATGTCGAACAAGACGGGATGCTGCGAAACCACCGCAATGTGTCGGCGCAAATCTGCCTGGCGCACATCGCGCACATCTGTGCCATCGAGCGTTACGCGGCCCTGCCGCACTTCGTAAAAGCGGGGGATGAGCTTGGCAAACGTGCTCTTGCCTGCGCCACTGCGGCCCACCAGCGCGCAATTGGTGCCGGCGGGAATGGTAATGCTAACCTCGCGCAATACTGGCTCGTCTCCATAGGCAAAGGTGACGTTGTCGAAGACGATCTCCCCGCGCACGTTGTCGAGAAGTTTGGGATGCGGCGGATCCTGAATGTCTGGCTTGATCGAGAAAAATTC
Source organism: Opitutales bacterium (assembly GCA_035485355.1). Lineage (GTDB taxonomy): Bacteria > Verrucomicrobiota > Verrucomicrobiia > Opitutales > JABDGR01 > JABDGR01. The sequence goes on from DATHOB010000384.1 coordinate 3,523, forward strand.
CATCAACCGGTCGGCATTGGGTTCAGTTTGGTGCAGGGTGTTCAACGCCTGGCCGATACGTTTGATCGGGTCAAACGCCATGTACAACGCCAGGCCAAACGCGGTGAAGGTGGCAAAGGAAATGCCGCGCAAGCAGGCGTAAACGAAAATCCCGCTCACCATCAAGGACACCACCAGTTCCATGCTCGGTTGCTGCAGCAGGAGATATTTTTTTATTTTGAACTGCGTGTTCAGCATGGAGTGGAGTTTTTGCGCGAAGCCCTTTTGCTGCGCCGATTCCAGGCTGAAGGAGCGGATTTCGTGGATGCCGTTGAAATTTTCCCAGATGTGTTGGGCGATGATCGAGCTATGCTCCGCCCATTCGCGCGAACGGCGGCGCAGCTTGCGCCCGAGCAACCGCACCGGCACCATGCACACAGGCGCGACAATCAAAAACGCCACTACAAAACCAATTTCGTGGTAGTGGACGGAAAGCGCGATGAT
>DATHOB010000385.1:0-2190 GCA_035485355.1 Opitutales bacterium
CCCTGTCGCCGCGCAAGCCGGTGTAGGATTTCAGTCTTGCCCGCAGTGCCCGGGCAGTCGAATCTTGGAAGAAGTTTTTTATGCAATCACTCCGCCGTTATGCTCCCCTTGGGATGCGCGCCCGATTTATCGCGGTGGCGGGACTGACGTCGTTCCTGGTTGCGGCGACAATATTCGCGCAAACCACGCCGGCGGCGGATGATCCGATGCTGCAACCGTTGCCGGACTATACCCTACCCGCGCCCGGCCAGCCCCTGCCCGGCAGCGAGGAACAAATCGAACAATTGCTGGCGTATGCGGCGAACCACGCTCCGGCCATGACCACACAGGCCGAGTTGATTGACCAATCCGACGCCTCCCGTTTTCGCAGTTGGATCCGCCATATGCCGATACTCACGGCGAGTTACAGCGTCGGCCTATATTACGCGGCCACGGGGGCCAATAGCGGCGGCTCGGCCACGCCCGGCGGCTCGCTCACCCTGCAAGCCAGCCAACCCATCTGGCATTGGGGCGGGTTTGACGCGCAGACGGACTTGGGAATCCTCAATGAACAAATCGCCCAGAATGAAGGCGTGCTCAACTACGCGAAGCTGTGCCTGGATGTGCGCAAGCGATATTTGGCGCTCGTGGTGCTGAAGGCGCAGGCGGCAACTTATGCGCGCGAGGCCGAATCCGCCCAGCGGGCGCTCGACAAACAAAATCTTTTGCTCACACTGGGCCGGGCCACCCAAAAGGATGCCCATAACGCCGAATTGGATCTGAACAAAGTAAAGCTCAACGCGGACAAAGCCGCGACCGACCTGAAAAATCAACTTAATGAATTTCACCGCGTGACGGGCTCGGCCAACTTTGGCGAAAGTGATTTGCCTGACCATATTTACCTGCCCGTGGCGGAGAACACGACCCGGCAAGCCGAGCTGGACGCGGCGGAAAAAAATGGCCCCGCCACTTCCCCACTCTCCCGCGATGCCGCCTTGCAAGACGAGGCGTTGCAAAAGCAACTTATCATGAACCAGGCGTCGCGCAAGCCGCAGTTTGACCTCACAGCGAGCGTGAGCCAAAGCCCGTACGTCAACGCGTCCAACAGCGGCTTGAAGTTTGCGACGATATTCTTTGTCGGGGTCAGCGGCAGTTGGGTGCTGGCGGACCGCGGCGAAAGTGTGGCGGAGGATGAAAAGCTCAATTCCCAGCGCCGCATGGTGGAGAGCCAGTATGCCGACACGCGCGCGCAAACCATGAATGACGCCACGAATTGCCTGAATCAAATTGACCTGGGCCTGCGCGCGTGCGTGACGCTCAAAGCCCTCTATGCACAAGAGCAGGAAAATTACCGCCAGGCGCAAACCATGATGGGACTCGGGCGGGGCGACCCCACGGATTTGGATTCCGCCCGCGACGCCTTGCTGGACACCCGGCTGGAACTCCTGACCCGCGAGGCGGACATCGCGGGAAATTATTACAGCTTTCTCTCCGACATTTATCTCGACCCGGCGCTGGCGCACCCGCCCGCCGCCACCCAACCCAAATAAAATGAAACTGCTTTTTTGGCTGATTACCATTCTCGCCCTGCTCGGGCTGGCTGGCTGGGGTCTGGCGCGGGCCTTGGTGCCCGAGTCGGCCTATGCGCTGGTGAAACATGGGAATGTCATTTATGTCGTCACCGGCAGCGTGACCGTCTCCGCTGCGAAGGAATCGCAAATCACCAGCCCGGAGGATGGCATTATTTTGCTGGCGGATTTTGCGATCAAAGAAGGCCAAACGGTCAAAGCCGGAGACGTGCTCGCACGGCTGGACCCGGGCGACATCCCCTTCGAACAAGCGGACGCGACGATCCAGCTCAATCACATTAAAGCCGAATTGGCCGGCAACCTGCCGAGCGAACTGGAACTCATCCGGCTGCAAAAAGACCTCGCTGACAAAAAGACCCAGCGCGATGCCGGGTTCTACGGCGCGGCCAATTATGAGGAAGACGCCATGGCGACGGACACCCAAAAAGCCCTCGCCGCGAAAGAGCGTTCCGATTTGGAAACGCAGCAAAGCACCTTGGAAAATTCGCTCAAGGAATATGACGACCAATTGCGGCGGCTGGAAATCATCGCGCCGTATGATGGCACAATCACTTCTGTCGCTGCGAATCCTGGCGATCTTTTGATCAAGGGGCAGGCGGTGGCCAACCTGGTGAGCCACGAT
>DATHOB010000386.1:0-8732 GCA_035485355.1 Opitutales bacterium
TCATAGACGGCGGAGTCGCCGAGGCGCACGCGTTTGAGGGCGTCCTTGCGGTTCTTCGCGCCGATATCTATCCAGATTTGGTGGATTTCGGGCAGGGCGTCGCGCTCCTTGGCGTTCATCAAATGGATGGCGCGCTTGCCGGTGACGCCCTTGACGACGCCGTCCTTGGTCAGGATGCGGACGCGGCGGCCGGAGATGACGCCGCGGTCGTGGCCGCCGAGGGTGTCGAAATAAAGGAAGCCGTCCTTGTCCACGAATTTGATGATGAGGCCCAGTTCGTCCATGTGCCCGGCGAGCAGCAGCGAGGGGTTGCCGGTCGGGTTGAGCGTGGCAATGCGGTTGCCAAGGGCGTCGTTATGATACTCATCGGCGGCGGGCTTGAGGTAGCGGTCCACGACGGCCTGGGCTTCGAATTCCGCGCCAGTGGGCGAGCGGGCTTCGAGCAGATCCACGAGAAATTGCGGGGGCGTGTAGGGAGTGGGCATGGGTTAAAATATGAAATTTGAAATCGGAATGGGGAAATACAGCAATAAGCGGACAGTGAAAAACATCAATCAAACACGAACCAGAGGAATTCACTGTCCATAACGGCTTGGGCGGTGAGTTTGGGCTCGCCTTCAATGGCACAGCCGTCGCCGGGGGACAATTTTTCGCCGAGGGGATCCAGCGAAATTGCGCCTTCGACAAGTTGAATCCAGCCGCCTTGTTTGGCCGCGAGGGGCAGAGGCAGTGATTGGCCCTTGGCAAGTTTGGCGGTATAAATCCGCATGTCCTGCCGGATGGTCATCGCACCATCCTGACCCTTGGGGTCGGCGAGGAGCTTGAGTTTATTACTGCGATCTTTATCGGTGAAAGTAAGCTCCTGATAGTTGGGCGGAAGGCCGGCGGTTTTGGGCAGGAACCAAATTTGCAGCAGATGGGTGCCAGCGGTGGGGGAGGGGTTGTATTCACTGTGGCGCACACCGGCGCCGGCGCTCATCAGTTGCACGCGGCCCGGGGTGACTTGTGCGGTGTTGCCGAGGGAATCCTGGTGCTCCAGCGCGCCTTCGGTGACGTAGGAAAAAATCTCCATGTCGCGGTGCGGGTGGAAGGGGAAGCCGCCGCCGCCGGCGATGCGGTCGTCATTCAGGACGCGCAATTGCCGCCAGCCCATCTTTTGCGGGTCATAAAAATCGCCAAAGGAAAAGGTGTGCCGGGAGTCCAGCCAATCAAGCTGGAAGCGCCCGCGTTCGTCGGCCGGCCAGAGGGTGTGCATGGTGAAAGAAGCATTGGATATCGGCCCGGAAAGGCAAGGGCGATTCGAGAAGGCGAGTTGCGCCGAGTTCTTGACGGCGCGGCCCCGGTGTGTTTTATTATCCGGCTTCACCCGTTGGAAGACGGGTCTAACGCCAGAGTAGCTCAGGGGTAGAGCAGAGGACTCATAAGCCTTTGGTCGGCGGTTCAATTCCGCCCTCTGGCACCATTTTTTGTTGAAAGGAGCAAAGGAGGGAAGGAACCAAGGAATAAAGTATTAAATTGGAAGGCGGCTGGAATTTGTTGGGCTGGTCGAGTTTTTATTTTGTGTTTGGTGGATGAATAATAATTTTAAATGGTGCTTCGGGTTGACTGGATAACCGCGCCGTTAATAATGCCAAATTGGGCGATTTCCATAGGGGGTTTGCCTCGGAAATAATTGTGAAATTTATGTTGCGTCCCTCTACGGCCCCCTCTTAAATGCCCGCGTATGTCTAAAAAACCTTCGAAAACTTCAGCGTTCATGAAGCCGGTTACACCGGACGAGAAACTTGCCGCGGTTGTGGGCTCGACCCCGCTCCCGCGTACCGAGCTGACCAAAAAGCTCTGGATTTATATTAAGAAGCACAAACTGCAGGACGCGAAAAACAAGCGTAACATCAATGCGGACGCCGCGCTCAAGGCCGTGTTTAACGGCAAGGGAACGGTCAGCATGTTCGAAATGACGAAGCTTGTTTCGAACCACCTCAAGTAAATCCTGAGTTGGTCTAGCTGCTTAAAGTTCACCCGCCCGCCGCGCATCGCGCGGCGGGCGGGTGCTTTTCGCCCCCGACGCCAAGTGCGTTGACGGGGTGTCAAAAGGGTCTTTACACCGTGCAGTGATTGGTTAATCGTGTAGTTACTAGCCACTTATCCTATGGGCAACCTCAAGAAAAAGCGCCGCTTGAAGATGAACAAGCACAAGCGTCGCAAACGCTCCAAAGCTAATCGCCACAAGAAACGCTTGTGGGGTTGAGCCGCGCCAACGCGCGGGCAAGAAATAATTGCAAGGCCAAGCTTCGGTGCGGCCTCCCTGTTGTTTTGCCTCTGCGGCATTAACGGGCCGCGCGTGCTCCATCCGCAATTTTCTGCGCCTGCAGCGAAAGCTCGGCGGCGAGGAAGGCGTGCTCCTGTGTCATGGCGTGCTCGGTGCGGTTAAGCACATCGAGTATGAATTGGCCGAAGAAGGGAAAACCAATTTTCCCGCGGCAATCAATTACGCGTTCGCCTTGGTCGTCCACCAAGTAGATGTGATCCTGTTTTTCCGGCTGGGCGATTTCCATGTACTTGCGGATTTCGAGCATGCCCTGGGTGCCGAGAACGAATAGGCGACCGTCGCCCCACGCGTGAGAACCGGCGGGGGTGAACCAATCCACGCGGCAATAGGCGGAGGCGCCAGTGTCAAGAGTGAGCGAGGCCTCGCCGAAATCTTCAAAGCCGGGTTGGTCGGCATTTTCAAAATTTTCGACACGCGCGAAGTTGACCTTGCCGGCCTTGGCGCCAGTGAGGGCCATGAACTGCTCGAATTGGTGTGAACCGATGTCCGTAATAATGCCGCCGTATTGGGCCTTGTCGAAAAACCACGCCGGGCGGCTGGCCTTGGAGAGGCGGTGTGGCGCGAGTAGCAGAACTTGCAGCACGCGACCGACCGCGCCTTGGCGGACAAGTTCGCAGGCGTGCCAAGCAGATTCGACATGCAAGCGCTCGCTGTAATAAACCATGTATTTTCGTTTCGTGCGTTGCACTGCCGTGCGTGCCTGGGCGAGTTGCTCCAGGGTGGTGAACGGACATTTGTCGGTGAAGTAATCTTTTCCCGCGTTGAGCACGCGCAGGCCGATGGCGCAGCGTTGGCTGGGGATGGCGGCGGCAGTGACTAAATGAATTGAGGGGTCGTCCAGGATGCGGTCAAAGGAGTCGACGAGTTTCGCGTTGGGAAATTTTTGCAGCGTGGCGGCGCAGCGCGCGGGGTCGGAGTCGTAAACGTATTTGAGCGTGCCGCCCGCTTCGGCGAGGCCGTTGATCTGGCCATGAATGTGGCCGTGGTCGTAATACGCGGCGGCAAAAACGAACTCGCCCGGTTTGACTACTGGACGGGGTTTGCCCTCGGGGGCGTAATTGTGGCCTTCTTTGGCACTCATGATTGAATGGGTTGATAGGAACTTAAAGCAATTTTTTTCTGTAATGCGGCGGCATACGCGGTGGCATCCAGCGGCAGCGTCACGGTGTCGTTGATAAATGTCGAATGCAACATCGCATTGGCGAGTTCCACGGAATGAATGCCCTCGGCGGCGGGGGCGATGAGCGGTGTGCCGTCAAGTATGGCGTCCACAAAATTTTGCAAAATTTCGACATGCTGGCCACCAGTGTTTTCAAAAGTGAAATCACGATGGGTCGTGGGCGGAGCTTCAAAGCCTTTGGGGTGAGTGGCGCACCATTCGGAAACTGGTACGTCGGTGCGAGTCCATTTCAAGTTCAAGCCTTCGATGATAATTTTCCCGCGCTCGGCGGCGATTTCGAGGCGGTTGGCGCCCGGGGCTTCGCCAGTGGTGGTGATGAAGACACCTTGCGCGCCATGGGCGTGTTCCAAGTAGGCGGTGACGCTGTCCTCGACTTCGATTTTATGGAAGCGCCCGAATTGGCAGAACGCGCGAACTTGGGTCGGCTGGCCGAAGAGCCACGACCACAGGTCGAGCTGGTGCGGGCTTTGGTTGAGCAGCACGCCGCCTCCTTCGCCCGCCCAAGTTGCGCGCCAGCTGCCGGCACCGTAATAGGCCTGGGTGCGAAACCAATCGGTGATAGTCCAGTTGATGCGTCGGATGGCGCCGAGTTCACCCGTGCGGATTAATTGGCGCAGTTGGCGGTAACGCGGATCGGTGCGCTGGTTGAACATGACCGCGAATACTTGCTGGGGATTTTTGTGCGCGGCCAGCAGGCGCAGGGCGTCGGCCTTATGGACGGAAATCGGTTTTTCCAGAAGCACATGCAGCCCGGCATTGAGTGCGGCGATGCCGACTGCGGTGTGGTCAAAATGCGGCGTGGCGATGAGCACTGCGTCCACCGCGTCGGAGCAAAGCAGCTTTGCTGCGTCTGTGAATGGCCGCGCAGGCGCAAATGGCGGGAGCTTTTCCGGTTGCCGATCGCACACGGCGGCAAGTTGGATGCGCTCAATTTTTCCGTCGAGAATATTGCGCGCATGCACCGCGCCCATGCTGCCCATGCCAATAATACCGAGGCGAACTACTTTCATATCCGCAAAAACTGCGGCCATTGGGCGCGGGTTTCAAGCAGTCATTTTGGCACGAATGATTTTGCGCTAAAATCAGGGCGACAAACGCTCCACGATCCATGCGCTGTGTTCGCGCCGGTAACGGAAGCGGTCATGCAAGCGGTTGGGGCGGCCTTGCCAGAATTCCCACACCTCGGGGGTCACCCGGAAGCCGCCCCAGAATGGTGGCAGCGGCACCCGGCCTTCGGGATATTTAGCTTTCAATTCCTCCAGTTTTTTTTCCATTTCCACGCGGGTAATGATGACGCTACTTTGCGCGGACACCCACGCGCCGAGCTGATTGCCATAGGGGCGCTTGTTAAAATATTCCGCCGACTCGGATTCCGTGACTCGCGCGGCTTTGCCCTCGACAGAAACCTGGCGTTCCAAATCGAGCCAACTGAAATGCAACGCGACGTGCGCATTACCGGCGATGTCGCGCGCCTTGCGGCTTTCAAAATTGGTGTAAAACACGAGACCGTGCGGATCCATCGCCTTGAGCAGGACGATGCGCGTGCTGGGGCGGCCATTCGCGCCCACGGTGGCCAGGGTCATCGCATTGGGTTCGGAAAGGCCGGCATGGGTCGCCTGATCAAACCAGGTGCGGAATTGCACCGCCGGGTCGGGCGCGAGGTCATTGCGGTCGAGGCCTGCTTGGGTGTATTCGCGGCGCAAGTTGGCGAGGTTCATGGCCGGGGATTAACGCAAAAATAACGGTTAAACGCAAAGCGCAAATCAGCCAAAATTACCGCAAATGTTCAAATCCCTGCTTTCCCGCCGGGAGCAGGAGCTGGCCGGTTGCAGCCTCGCGCAACTGGCGGTCGGGCCGCTTTTGCAGAGCCGGAGCGATGACGCCAATCTGGGTCAGCGGAGTTTGAAACGATTTTTTCCAACTTTTCGTGAAAGATTTCCAATCGGCACTAGCATTTACCGCAAAGAGGAGCTCGTAATCTTCGCCATCCGTGAGCGCGTGGAGAAGTGCGGATTGCCGGTCGCGGCGGGCCAATTTTTTTGCCGCGTATGAAATAGGCAATGTGGATGTGTGCAGACGGGCGTCGGCGTTTTTGGGCAGGATTGCCGGCAAATCCTTGGCGAGGCCATCGGTGACATCAATGAGGGCGCGGACACCGGAATGTTTTGCCAGCCATTGGCCTTCGGCGAGGCGGGGGGTGAAGTCGAGATGTTTGCCGAAAATACTTCCGCCCAAATCGCCCGTGACAAAAATTGCGTCGCCAATTTGAGCTCCGGTGCGCAGCAGGACTTTGGGTCCGGCGGTGCCCAGCAATGTCAAATCCGCAGCGAACACATCATCCGGCCCTTGCGCGGTGCCCCCGCCCGCCAAGGTCACACCGAACTCACGGCAGCATTGCGCCAAGCCGGTATAAAATTTTTTGATCCACGCGGTGGAGAGGTTGCACCCGATGGTTAAATGCACCAAGGCGTGTTTGGGGATTCCGCCCATGGCGGCAATGTCGCTGAGGTTGCGCTTTAGCAATTTTGCGCCGACCGAGGCCGGAGGAGCGGAATCGTCAAAATGTCGCCCGTAAACCACGCCATCCACCGTGGCGAGTGTCGAGGAAGCACCGTGAAGGTCGAGCACCGCGCAATCGTCGCCGATGCCGTGGGGCGAAGGCGGTGAGACATCTCCGAGCCAGCCACGGATTGCTTGCAAAAGGGCGATTTCTCCCAAGTGGGCAACCGTTTCCGCCGGCATTTTGCTAAACGGCTTCATGGCGTGGGATGGGCAGTCACAACCGCATCAGGAAAAAGCAAAATCACCAGAATCATGGACAAATTGAAGAAGGCATGAAACAAAATTGGCGCGCGCACGTTGCCGGTGCGTTCGTAAAGCCAGACCAAGAGCATGCCCAGGACGAACAAAGGCAAAAACTGCTCCAGGTTCACATGGGTCAGGGCAAAAATCAAACTGGCAACGATAGCGGCCCAGCCAGCAGGGAGACGGCTTTTCAAAAAGCGATAAATGCCGGCGCGGAAAAAAAGTTCTTCCGTTGCCGGGGCGACGAGCACCGCAAAAAATACGAGCAGCGCTTTGGCCGAAATGCTGCTGGACTGTGACAGCAGGGTGACGGTGTCTTGCAGCGGGGTTTGCAAACTGGGCCAGATATGTTGCGCGAGAATCAGCGCATCCGCCCACAATTCAGATGCGAGGAAGATGATCGGACACGCGGCAAGCAAAGCCAGGGCGCCTTCCTTGAGCGCACGCGGAAGTGGCAAGGAGGCATGGTTGACCGGTGCGGGGGAAAACGGCTTTTTCAACCGCAGCAAAATTAGCAACGCGGCGAGGGCAGATATTTGGGCAACGCTGTTCAGCAACACATCCAATCCCGTGGCTTGGGCGCCTGCGCCGCTGGGCTGCACCAGGCGCAAAATATTCACGCCGAGATAAACGGAGCAGGCGACAATCCAGATCCAGATGCCAAAATCCAACCAAGTTGTGCGCCAGGGCGTGACTCCGGCAGGAGGCTCGCGGCGCGCACGTTTTACTTGCCACACCAGCGCCGTCAAGCCACCCAGTACCCAAACGGTTTCAACCGCAATGGCCGGTACATTGGTGGCCGGTGCGGCCTGGACGGCGGCGAGCATCACGACGCAACTCCGGAGGCGCAACCAGCGGGAAGAATGATTTTACCGGGTTCCTTCGGCGAAAGAACTTTTTCGCCGTCAAAGACCTCTTTTCCGCCAACAAAGGTGCGCTTCACGCGCCCACGCAGCGGCTGGCCGAGCCAGGGGGAATTGCGCGAGCGGCTGAAAAGCGTTGCGACGGAAGGCGTCCAGCGTTCGTTGGGGTCGAAGATGCAGAGGTCCGCATCCGCGCCTTCGGCCAAGGTGCCTTTGTTAAGGCGCAAGATTTCTGCGGGCTTGTGAGTGAGCCGCGAGATGAGGAACGACAAATCGCATTTGCCCGTGTGGTAGAGAACTTCCAATGAAACGGCGAGGCAGGTTTCCAGACCGATGATGCCAAAGGGGGCGTCGTCGAACTCGACATCTTTTTCGTAATCCGTATGCGGGGCGTGGTCGGTGGCGATGATGTCGAGCGTGCCGTCGAGCAATCCTTCGATGAGCGCCTGCCGGTCGGCTTCGGTGCGCAACGGCGGATTCATTTTGTAATTGGTGTCGTAGTCGCGCAGGTTCGCGTGGGTCAGGGCAAGGTGGTGCGGCGTGACTTCCGCGGTGATGCGCGCTTTGCGTTGTTTCGCCCGGCGCAGCACGTCGACCGAAAATGCCGAAGTGATGTGCTGCAAATGAATATGCGCGCCCGTGTGTTCGGAGAGGATGACGTTGCGCGCAACGATGATGTCCTCCGCCGCGCTGGGCCAGCCACGCAATCCCAAGCGCAGCGACCACTCACCTTCATGCATGACGGAGCCCTCGGTCAGCTTTTCGTCCTGGCAATGGTCCATGACCACCAAATCGAACATATTGGCGTATTCGACGGCGCGGCGCATGACTTCGTTGTTTTGCACGCAGTCGCCGTCGTCGGTGATGGCAATTACCCCGGCGCGCTTGAGCGAGCCAATGGGCGCGAGTTTTTCGCCGTCGCGATTTAAGGTGATGCAGCCTGTCGGCCAAATGTTGACGACGGCTTTCCGCTCGATGACGTCGTTGATGAGCTGGATGGTGCCGGCATTGTCGCACGCGGGCGAAGTGTTCGGCATGCAGACCATGGACGTGATTCCACCCGCGGCGGCAGCAGCGGAGCCAGTCTCGATGTTTTCCTTGTGCGTCTGGCCCGGTTCGCGCAAATGCACATGGATGTCGACCAAACCGGGAGCGACGACTAACCCACGCGCGTCCATCAGCCGGGCTTTCTTTTTCTGCTCCGCGGTGAGCGACTTGACGATTTTTCCCTCGGCGACGAATAAATCCGCCGCTTCGTCCCGCCCACTGGCCGGGTCGAGGATGCGTCCGCCTTGGATGATGAGAAAATCGCTCATGGTAAAATTTATTTCTGCGCCGCCGAGGCGCACAGATAGAGGACGGCCATGCGTACGGCGATGCCGTTGGTGACTTGTTCGAGGATGACGCTGCGGCTCGAATCGGCGAGTTCGCTGTCGATTTCCACGCCACGGTTGATGGGGCCGGGATGCATGATGATTGCGCCGGGCTTGAGCCACGAGGCGCGTTGGCGGTTCAGGCCGAACATGCTCGTGTATTCACCAATGGAGGGAAAGTG
>DATHOB010000387.1:0-8371 GCA_035485355.1 Opitutales bacterium
CCTGGCAACTTCCAGAGGAGGAAAAGCGACTGCTCTATTACGAGTGGGTGCGCCGCGATGTGCCGGGCGCGGACGAGCTGCTGTCACGCTGGACAAAGTGAAAATGTTGGCGTAATTTTGCACTCCCCTACCCCCGAATATGATTACCCCAAAATTGAAAATTTTTACCGCCGTCGGTTTTTTGCTGACAGGTGGCCTCCTGCTCGCTGCCAACGGAGGAGCGCCCGCATTAACTTCCGCGCCCACCGCCCCCGCGCCCGCCGGGCCGAGTGAGTGGATTGACCCGGCGACGGGCCATGTGATTGTCCGCCTGGGAAAAGAAACCCCCTCGACGAGCATGTATTTCCACCAAAACGGCTATACGCCGGATGGCAAAAAACTGCTCATCTTCACGCCCGAAGGAATGTCCACCGTGGACTTGCAGACGCATCAAATCGACTTGCTGGTGCCGGGCTTCCGCGTGATTTCCATGAGCATGAGCAACGGCATCGAGGTGAGCCGCAAACAACCCATCGTGTATTACAACCAGACCATCGACGGGAAAAATGCGGTGATTGCGATGAACATGAACACCCACGAGTGGAAACAAGTGGCGGTGCTGCCGCAGGGCGCGGTGCTCGGCGGCGTCACGCCGGATGACAAGGTGATCATGGGCATTGTGAATGTCTCCGGCGGAAAAAAGATTTACACCGTCAACATCGCCACGGGGGAAACCAAAACCTTTTTCCCGAGTGACGATGGCCTGAGCCATGACAACCTGAACCATTTCGAAACCTCGCCCACCGATCCGAACCTGATGCTGTTCGCGCATGAAGGCGACTGGACCGCGGTGGACCGCATTTGGACCATGCATGCCGACGGCACCGGCCTCAAGCTCATGCATGTACGCACGATAGACAAGGAAATCGCCGGGCACGAATTTTTCAGCCGCGACGGCCAGTGGGTTTACTACGATCTGCAAACTCCGGAGTCCGGGGTGTTCTGGATTGGCGGCGCCAACGTTGCCACCGGCGAGCACATTCGCTACCCGATCCAGCGCTCCGAATGGTCGGTGCACTATTATGTGTCGTGGGATGGCAAAAAATTCCTGGGTGATGGTGGCGGGCCGAGCAGCGTGGCCAACCGCAATCCGGGTTCAAACACGCCGTTAAATCCCCCGCAAAACGGCCAGTGGCTTTATCTCTTCACCCCCACTGGCGAATACACCACGATGGACGTGAACGGCGAAAAAGTGAAAGTCGGCAAATTGACGGTCGAAAAACTGGTGGACATGTCCAAGCACGATTACGGCAACGGCGAGTCAAGCCGCGTGGAACCAAACAGCACCTTCACGCCCGACGACAAATGGATCACCTTCCGCTCGAATCTGGAAGGCGCGCTCAACGTTTACGAAGTGGAAGTCGCCAAAGCCACGGACGACGAAAAGAAGCGCATCGACGCCGAGTGGGCGGCATACAAGGCGGCCACCGCCACTAAAACCCCTTGATTTGGAACAGGCTGGTCACCGACTCATTCCCGTGGATGCGTTGGATTGCTGAACCGAGCAGGGGCGCGACGCTGAGCACCGTGATGGGCAGGCCATGCGTGTCAATCGGGGTGGTGTTGGTGGTGATCAGCTCGTCGAGCGCGCCGCCTTTAAGCCGTTCGAAACCGTGCTCGTTGAGCACCCCGTGGGTGACTGCCGCGCGCACGCTGGCCGCGCCGCGTTCCTTGAGCAGTTTTGCCGCTGCAGTGAGCGTGCCGGCCGTCTCGGTCATGTCGTCAATCATCAGCACATCCATGCCTTCCACATCGCCGACCAAGTTGACGGCCTCGACCTGAGTCGAGGAAACCCGGCGCTTCGCCACAAACCCCGGCGGGCCGACGCCCAGCATATTCGCGTAGGCCGCCGCCATCTTCATCCCGCCGACATCGGGCGAAATGATGCTGAGTTTTTTTAACTTTTTGTGATTTTTAAGATAATCGTAGAACACCGGTGAGGCGTAGAGGTGATCCACCGGAATATCAAAGAAGCCCTGGATTTGTTGGGCATGAAGGTCCATCGTCAGCACGCGGTTGGCGCCAGCGGCGACGAGCAGGTTGGCCACGAGCTTGGCGGTGATGGGCACGCGGGGCTGGTCCTTGCGGTCCTGGCGCGCGTAACCATAGAAGGGCAACACGGCGGTGATACGCGCGGCGGAGGCGCGGCGGGCCGCATCAATCATGATGAACAATTCCATGATATGATGATTCGCCGGGCTGCACGTGGACTGAATGATGAACACGTCGCCCCCGCGGATGTTCTCGTCGATCTTCACAAACGTTTCGCCGTCGGGAAATGCGGTGACGGTGGCCTCGCCGAGTTTGGCGCCAATGCTGGCGCAAATCTCCAGAGCGAGAGCCCGGTTGGAATTGCCGGAAAAGATTTGGAAGTTGGTGCCGTTCATGCGTAAAGCGCGCGCGCTAACCTTGCTTGGCGCACTCCCGCCCAAAAGGCAACAATTGAGTGACAACACCCGCCGACAAACTTTGCCCGCTTATTTGACCCATCACCCCACTACGGCAGCGCCAATCCATCGGGAGCCAACGCCGTCCAATTTTTTCCGGGATTGAAGACGGTCATCGCTGAAGCGGTAGTCGCGCTGTTGGCACCGAGGTCGCTTTGGTAAATTTTGCCGTTTTGGTTGATGATAAACGTCATGATGCCCGATTCGCCCCAGTGCGCAGGATAGGCCACCAGCGCAAAGCCCGCGACCATATAGCCGTTGATGACATAATTGTATTTGCCTCCGGGGGCATCGGCACCCTGCTCTTTGAGAATTTTGAAGTAGTAGCCATGAAACGGTTCGGTGCGGCCAATCGGTTTGTCAGTGTCGTACCCTTCCTCATGCGCGTTGGCGATAAGCGGCCCGAGGGGGCTTAAATCCTCTCCTTCGACCGGCTCCCAATAGAGCCCATCGTGCTTGCCGGGGTTGCTGTTGAGCCGTTGCGCGTAGCTGAGCACGCCATCGCCATCGCGATCCAAGCTGAAATAATCGTGTTGTGCCGCGACATAGGCCAGGCAAACGCTCATGGCGGTGATTTCATCCTCGCCGATGCGCCGGTTGAGAACCTCCTCTTTCCCCGCGGCGGTGTCGAAATGCCATTTGCCATCGACGCGCACCAGTGGAATCGGGAACGGCCAGTTTTGATCGCCAATATACAGGATCACTTTGTCGTCACTCTCGGGGACCGGATTGCACATGAGCGCCAGCTTTTTCGCAAAATTACTGAACTCGACGGCATCCTGGGTGGAGTCGCCCGAGAGCAGTTGATCCAATGCCGGGCCAAACATGTCATGCAAGGCGGCTTGGTCACCTGATTGAGTGGCGCCAAGCAGGGCTTCGACCGCATCGTCCGGCGAATCGAAAATTTTTGCCGGCAACGGGCTGGGTGCAGCACTTTCAGTGCTGGCTGCTGCCGAAGGCGAACTTGCTTCTGGCACGGAGGCGCACCCCGCGATGACCAGAGTCAAACACATCGGAAAAGATAAAAGGAATAATTGTCGGAAATTTTTCATGTCGGAATGGCGCTTAGTGGAGACGCGGATTATTATTGTTTGAGCCACCCGATGAAGGTGCGGGTGATGACTGGCGCTCAACCGGCGCCGGAGCGGGAGCGGGTCGCGGTGTCGGCGGCGGGCTGGCTTCCGCGCGGCTGGCCTGCCCACGGTTGCTGAAATCCTGCACGGTGGTACCGCGGTCAAAACCACCAAAAGCCGGCCCAGGTGAAACTGGCGCGGCTGGCCTAACTATGGGAGGAGGCGAGCTTGGCGCGGACGCAGTATGCGTGATGGGAACCGGCGCAGGACGCGGCGCGGAAGTAACCGGCTGCGGGGTGGAAACCATCCCCTGCGGCCTAGTCGAGCGGGCAGGATTGGGTGTCACGGGTCGAACAGTGTTTAAATCTGGCGCATTGCTCTGCACGGCCGGGCTCGTCGGCGTGGAGACGAAGGGTGCAGTCGGCGTTTCGGGTCGAGGCGATGTGGGTGTTTCCGCTTGGGGTGACTTGGGGGTCTCAGAACGGATGGCATTCAAGTCTGGGGCACGGCCTTGCGGCGAAGGCCGGGATGGCGGTGAGGTAGCTTCACCTGAGGTTATAATTCTTGGCCCTGTTTGCACGGATTGCCCAGCCGGACGGGGCGGAACCGCAAGATGTCCATCGCCATCCGCATGCCAGCCAGTCGGGTCAGGGCGGGCAGAAGGATTGGCCCCGGCAGGGCGAGCACCTTGATTGGGGCGCACCGTCACTTGAGGTGTATTGGGCATCAGCCGGGGGCGCGGGGGTGCGGCCACGGGGCGGTTTACCGTCCGCAGCAATTCACGCTGATGCACGGGATCGGGCCGCCAATAAGCTCCGTTACGGGGACTGCCCGCGGGAGTGCGCCAATCGCGGTAATAGCGCCAGTCGGAATGCCAGACGCCCAACCAGATGCCATAATCATCCCAATCGCATTCGTACCTCAGCCAAGGGCCAACCCGGCAGGGGGGTCCGAAGAATATCACCGGCGTGGTGTACACCACGGGATAGTCATCGAAAAGGATATCCGGATTGTATTGCGGCACGCATATCGCATCGGGGGTGGCCGGTTCAATGAGAATACTGTTCCCCGCGAGATAGACTTGCTGCTCCGGGGTTTGAGTCAGGGTGCCATTGGCCAGCGCGGTGGAGCGCAACTGCTGGATGGACTCCATAACCTGGGTCGGCTGCTGGATGAAAGCGCGGCCAAGCGCAGAGGTCCAATCCAGATTATTCGCCATCCATTGAATGACATCCGGATAATTGCAGAGGGCTTTGACGCTGTCGTCCCACGGTTGGTTGCTAATTTGGGCGGGGTCGCCATTAGCACTAAGATATTGGGCGGCAATGACGATGTCCGAAGGTGCCGTCGCCGCAGGCAGGATAAGCGCGACCAGCGCGTCGGGATACAGGGCGATGGGAGCGGTAAGTTGATCCAACTGCTCCGGGGTGTAAGCCGTGGCCGACTCCGTGGATGGCGCCACCGCCTGCGTCACATCCTGGGCGGGGATGGCAGTGGCGTAGCTGAGCAGGGCAATTATCAGGAGAAATTTTTTCATGGGGGTTGTGTCACTCCTGCTGATTACGACTCGCATTATCAGGCCAGGTTCCCAATTCGCAAGATATTTCAAACGGTCGTTTTATCTTGATGGGATGGCGGCACACGGCAGTTATGACTAACGTACACCCGTTAGCGCAGAATTCCACCCCTGATCTTAATCAGGTTTACCCCATATGCTCCCGTTGCCTGTCCAATGGCTCATTCCCCTTTTTTCCGCCGGGGCGGGGTGGCCTCGGCCGCACCAAGCTGCGCTGCCGTTTCTTCGAGAGTGGCCACACGTTTGAACAACTCCGGCAGGCGCGATTTGAGGATGTGGACTTTTTGCGCGACGAGGTAAGGCATCGACGGGCTGTCGCGCACGCGGCTTTCAGGCGGCAGGTCGTGAATGACGCCACTTTGGCCGCCAATTTGGGAACCTTTGCCAATGCGTATATGCCCGGCCAAACCGGCCTGACCGCCAATGATTACGGAATCCTCCAAAGTAGTGCTGCCGGAAAGTCCGACCAGCGCGGCAACTAGGCAGTTTTTGCCAATAACAACGTTGTGCGCGATCTGGGTAAGATTGTCGACCTTTGTGCCTTCGCCCACGCGAGTTTCGTTAAACCGGGCGCGATCCACCGTGACGTTGGCGCCGAGTTCCACATCATCTTCGATAATGACGCGACCGATTTGCGGAACCTTTTCGTGCACGCCCTGGCTGTTGGTATCATAGCCAAAACCGTCGCCCCCGATGACCACACCCGAAAGCAGGCGCACCCGCCGGCCAATCACACAATACTCCATCACCGTCACCTGCGGCATGAGCCAGGAATCCTGCCCCACTCGCGATCCACGCCCAAGGTAAACCTGGGCTTGCAGCACCGCACCGGGCCCGACTTGTGCTCCAGCCTCGACCACACACAACGGGCCGACATGGGCGGTCGCATCCACTTGTGCGTCAGGCTGCACGACCGCACTGGGATGAATCCCCGGTTCGGGCTTCGGCCAGAGCATTCGCTCCACTTCGCGGCAAATGCGGGCCAAAGCGTGCGATGGCTTGGGCAGCCGGATGAATGCCTGGCCCTCCGTGGGATGGCCATCATAATCCTCGGGCACGAGAATGACACTCGCGCGGCAACCGGGAACATCCGCCTTGTATTTCAGATTGCCCAGGAAGGCGAGGTCGCCGGGCTTGGCTTTGCTGAGGGCGGCAATGCTGGAGACGGGCTTGACAGCCGTGCCCTCAACACGGCCTTCGCCGACCAGGCGATGGATATCCTCCACAGAATAGGCAATAAGCATGGGGAAAATTAGCGTTGAGTTCGCCAGCTGGGCAAATGAAAACGGCGTCGGCGCAAAAATCGCGCACGACGCCGTTTTCGGCATTTCCAGGAAACCTGGAAGCGTTATTTGGTGGCCGCGGGTTTCGCGGTGCTGGCGGCCGGCTTGGCCGTCGGCGTCATCGCGGGCAATGTCATCGTGCCGGTGTCGGCCGGGGCGGCGGAAGCACCTGCCAGCTTGGTGTAGTCATCATTCAGCTGCTTGGTGACGGCGTCCGAAATGTCGGACATCTTGTCGCCGGAATAAACCACCGGAGCGAGCATACCGAGCGCGGAGGAATTCAAAACCAGGGTCGCGTGCTTTTGATCGGCAATCGTCGAGACGGCCGTCTTGATTTTGTCGAGCTCGGATGTCACCAGCGCTTGTTGCTGCTTGGTGATCAAGTCATTGCTCTGCTGATAAAAGGACTGGATCAAGGAGCGTTCCTTCTCCATGTCGGCAGTCACTTCGTTCAGCTGCTGGCGCTCGTTGTCCCGCGTGTCATTAGAGGTGAGGGGAGCGTTCATCAAAGCGGTGATGCTGTTGGCCTTGTTTTGCAAGTCCTGCAGCGCCTGACCGTGGGTGGTCAGGAAATCTTTGTATTGATTCGTAAGGTTATTGATCTTCACCAGGGTCTCTTTGACCTCGGTCAAGTTGTTGAAAACGCCATTGACGTCGACAACCAGGATTGATTGGGCGTGCATCGACAGGGTCGACAACACGGCAACGAGTGCGGGGATGAGGATTTTCTTCATGGTAAACGATCAGTTAAACAGATTGATGTGGGGTTGGGCGAGTATAAAATGAAGAAGGTGCGTCACCCTCCTCACTGGGGCCGGCGGAGCAGCCGCCCCGGTTTCGACCGATTGCCGGAAGGGGTTCCCTCCAAAAATCGATGGATGCATCATCGCATGAACACTCCCAATTGGCCATCCCAAAGTTGTCAGACTTTCGTCATAAAAACCGGGGGCGGCAGACGTTGTATTACAATGTAGGGGAAGGCCGCAGG
Organism: Opitutales bacterium; assembly: GCA_035485355.1. Lineage (GTDB taxonomy): Bacteria > Verrucomicrobiota > Verrucomicrobiia > Opitutales > JABDGR01 > JABDGR01. The sequence goes on from DATHOB010000387.1 coordinate 7,407, forward strand.
ATGTTTTTGCCCTGGAGCATTTGTGGCGCGGCATAGGCGCGCTGGAGGAAAGCGTGGCCGTGCTCGACTGCCTCCACCAGCCCGAAACCGCGTGCAAGATAGGCTGTGATTGCGGAGGATAAAATACAACCGCCGCCGTGGGTGTTCACATCAGCGATGCGCGGTGATTGCAAACGCGCGCGCACCCCTTCCGGCCCGGCGAGCACATCCAGCACCGGGTCGAGTGGGAAGTGCCCGCCCTTCAGCAACACCGGCACGCGGAATTGCCGGGCCAGCGCCAGCGCCGCATGCTCCATCGCGATCGGCGTGGCCTCGGCACGCTGGCCGAGCAGCACCGCGGCTTCATCAAAATTTGGGGTGATGAGTGTCACATTGGGCAACAATTCCTGCATAAGGATTTGCACTGCGGAAGGCTCGAGGAGCATCGCGCCGGAACTCGAAATCATCACCGGGTCTACCACCACCGGCGGGTGCGAATCAGCCTTAAGGAAGGCCGCAACTGTTTTGATGATTTCCACGTTGAGCAACATCCCCACCTTGATGGCGGTGATGGGGTAATACGCCATCACCTGCTGGATTTGCGCGCGCACGGATTCCGCCGGCACGGGATGGACATCGGATACGCCCACATGGTTCTGCGCGGTCACCGCCGTGACCGCCGTCGTGCCATAAACACCGCACGCCGCAAAAGTAAGCAAGTCAGCCTGAATGCCCGCCGCACCGCCGGAGTCCGACCCGGCGATGCTCAATGCGGCGGCGAGTTGGGCGGGGGCGCTCATGAATTCGGCCAGCGGTAAGCGGTTTGAACGACCACGTCCGGATGCAAACTGCGGTGAACCGGGCAAGTCTCCGCCGCGAGCTTGAGACGCGCGCGCGTCGCTTCATCGGCCGGACGGGGGAATATGAAAAGAATGACGAGGCAGGCGATGCGGCGCGGCGGGGCTTCTGTCATTTCCTTGCGCACT
>DATHOB010000388.1:0-6605 GCA_035485355.1 Opitutales bacterium
AGATTTTTTTGTTCCGGCGTCAGCGTGAGAAAATCATCGAGCGGAAGTGCTGAAGCCAATTGCCCGGCCAGTTCTTCCGCCGCGCGGCGGCGCGGAGCAAACACCAGCACGGGCCCCAACCCGGACATGAGCGCGCGCGCCAGCAACCGCGGCCAAAAACCGCGCACCCCCGCCGGGGCGCGGTCGGGCAGGGCTTCCAGCTCGATTTCCTCCTGCGGCACCGGGCGCTCGTAATGGGAAACCAGCGCGGCTTCGCGACCGAGCGAGCGCAACCAGTTCACCGCTTTTTCCGGGTTGCCCACACTGCCACTGAGCAAAAGCAATTGCGTGTTTTTCCCCGCGAGGGCGAGTATCAATTCGTAATTAACGCCGCGCACCGGGTCACCCAGCATCTGGTATTCGTCCACCACCAGCAGGTCTGGCCCTTCCCCGCGGAGAAAACGGCCTTTTTGCGTCTCCAACGTGGCGACGACGACCGGGGCGTCAAGATTGTCCGCTACGTCGCCGGTGGCGATGCCGACATTCCAGCCCTGCGCGCGCCATTCGTAGAGTTTGTCATTGGCCAGTGCGCGGGTGGGGACGGTGAAGACGGCGGATTTGCGCGAACCGGCCTGGGCGAGTAACTCGAAAATGTAGGTTTTGCCCGCACCGGTTGGGGCCTGCACCACCACGTCACGCCCGGCTTGCAGGTGCCGCAAAGCCTCCTGCTGCCACAGGTCGGGAACTTTCAGAACGTTGTCGAGAGCTTCCACAAATGGGCAGGAAACTTTTATCGCCGCCAGCATGTTTTCGCAAGGCAATTCGCGGCGTGACTGACATTATTTTGACAACTGCTCCGGGCCGCGGGCTTGCCTGTGCAGCATGAAAATGGGACAATAATCTCGGCTGGCTCCGCCCCTGCCATTCGTGAAACGCCACCTCGTCATCTATTACTGGCTGCTGCTGCTGGTCTCCACCCTGGCCATCGGCGGCTTGGCGTTTTACCTGTTACAGCGGGAGAGCGACCGGTTGCTTGAGAATGCTCGGCACCAAGCCGTGAGCACCGGCCAGAACATTGCCGCCAATCTCACGGCAATGCTCAGCAATAAAAAGAGTGAAACGATGGGCATGTTGGCCAGCCTGCCCGATGAGCCGGACGACCGCCTTGACAAATTTCTTCTCGGATGGAAGGAATCCAACCTGATTGTTCAGGACGTCATTTTATACCGTCCGGGCAATGGGCTGGCGCTGCCGCTGTCGCATACGACCGAGCAAATGGAATTGGAACCGCTACTCCATGATGGCAAGGATTGGCTTTGGCCAGATTCGCAGCAACCTGCTTTAAATCTTACGATAACTTCCCAATTGGCATCACCCATCAAGGCTCCGCAAATGGAGGGGAATTCGACCGCGGCAATTACGCCGCCGAAGTCGGTGGCCAATCGCGATGTCCTGGACAATTCCATCGAAGTAGCCAACGTCACGGACACGCCGAATATCGGCATCAATTTGGGCGGTGTCAGCCTAACTTATGTTGGCAACGCTACCTCCACCAATTTGTCCCTCCAGCAGACGACCTCGAGCCAGGCCACCGACTCCAGTGGTTTGGAATTGCGCCCAACTTTGCCCGATGGCCAGAGTCAGACGATTTCAATCACCAAAATTGTCGCATTGCCGCCAGACATCATTATCACCCCGATTTCCAATCGGAATATGTCGTTTGAAGTGGTGGCAACCAATGCTGACGCCCCCGCCAATCCCGAGCAGCATTGGGTGTTGCTCAAGGGAAAAGAAGACTACGACCGGCGCTGGCTGGGCTGGATGCGATCCAAGGCGGGCGGCGCGGTGCGCGGCGTGGTGCTCAGTTGGGCCGAATTGGAAAAATCCATGCTCAATTGTTTTCCCAAAGCGCTTGATCCCACCGTCGGCTACGTGCTGCTTGACCAAAAGGGCAATCGCGTCGTCTCGGTATTTCCCGACTCCCCATCAACTGCGCCAGTAGGTGGTGTGCCGGTGCCTGATGATCCTGCGGCATATCCAGCATTCAAGGCATTGCCGACTCCGGGCATTTCCCTCGCGCTCGCCAGCGAACTGCCCGGGTGGACGTTGCAGGTTTATTTCAACCCTGCCGCAAATTTTACCAGTGGCTATTTTGCCCTCAGCACCGTGATGGTCGCCATTTTAGTGATGAGCGTGCTCATCGGCGGCACGCTGCTTATGCGCGAAGCTCGCCGCGAAGCGTCCGAAGCCGCGCGCAAGACTAACTTCGTCTCCAACGTCTCGCACGAATTGAAGACGCCTTTGACGACCATCCGCATGTATGCCGAGTTGCTGGGCGAGGGCCGCGTGCGCGACCAGGCCAAGCAGGCCAGTTACCTCACCACCATTATTTCGGAAAGCCAGCGTCTGACTCGCCTGGTCAACAACGTCCTCGATTTCAGCCGCCTCGAACAAGGCCGCAAGCAATACAACCCCTCTGATGTCGTGGTTGCTTCGGTCATTGAATCCGTCATCGAATCCCAAAAGCCCCGGCTGGACGAAGCTGGCTTTTCCATCGGCAGCAGCTTCCCTGCTGGCCCGGATGTCCGCGTCTATGCCGACCGCGACGCGCTGGAGCAGGTGTTGATTAACTTGATTGATAACGCGATGAAATACGCTGCATCCGGCCGCCAGATAGACATCCGCGTCGCGGTGGATTCACAGTTCGCCCTTGTCTCCGTCAATGACCGTGGCCCCGGCGTGCCCCCCGCGCACCGCGAGCGCATCTTCGAAATGTTTCATCGCGTGGACGATTCCATCACCGCGAGCCAACCCGGCGCGGGGCTGGGCTTGAGCATCGCTCGCCGCCTGATGCGCGATCAGGAAGGCGATTTGTATTATCAGGATAATACACCCCGCGGGTCCTCGTTTATTGCGAAATTGCCGCTGGCGACCGAAATCTCCGCGGCGAAAATTACCTGAGAAAGTAGTTTTTCGCCGTGCAGTTTGCGGCGGGTTCGCTATCGTCGCGCCATGCCGCTAAGCGTCTTTGCCCCTGCGAAAATCAATCTCTTCCTCGCCATCACTGGGCGGCGGGGCGACGGTTTTCACGAATTAATCAGCCTCGTCGCGCCGCTCGAATGGGGCGACACGCTGACGCTGGATGGGCGTCCCAACGCCACGGCCGATTCACTTGAATGTAGCGACCCGGAAGTGCCGGCCGATGCCTCCAATTTGGTGCTGAAGGCGGCCGCCGCCTATCGTAAACGTGGAGGGAGTGGGGCACCGTTCGTGCATTTTATTTTAAAAAAGGAAATTCCGCACGGTGCGGGTTTGGGCGGGGGCAGCAGTGATGCCGCTGCGGCCTTGCGCGGGCTCAATCAACTCGCCCCGCAGCCGCTGAACGCCAATGATCTGCGCGCATGCGCCGCCGAGGTCGGCTCGGACGTCCCGCTATTTTTGGAAAATTCCGCAATCATCATGCGCGGTCGTGGGGAAGTGGTCGAAGTTCTGTCCAACGCAGCTCGCGATGCCCTGCGTGGGCGCGAATTAATTGTCTTCAAGCCGCCCTTCGGCATCGCCACCGCCTGGGCGTATGGCCGCCTGCGCGAGCGCGGCGCGGATTGGTATGTGCCCGCTGCGGCCGCGGAAAATACAATGGGCGCGTGGCTGGGGGGGCCGACTTGGGCGACGTTACCCTTGGAAAACAATCTCGAATATCCCGCGTTTGAAAAATACACCGCGTTGCCGGTGTTGCTCGATGAATTGCGCCAGCGTTTTCAACTGCGTTGCCGTATGAGCGGCAGCGGTAGCGCGTGTTTTGCTTTGCTGGAGCCGGGCGCGCCCCGGGCCGCAATTATCGAAACCATCCGCATGGCCTGGGGTCCCCATGCCGTCATCCGCGCCACCCGCATCGCGGGTTGAGTTGCACTAAGAAATGCGAAGCCGCCCTCACGCCATGCGGATTTTCGGCAGCAAGGCAGTCGGGATTTCAATCTCGTGCAGTTGGTGGCGTTTCACTTTGAGCAGGCGCGAGCGCCGGCGCAACTTGCGATCCAGCTTGTCCACCAGCAAGTCCATCGATTTGTACAAATCCTCCGACGCGACACTGACAATGATTTCCGGGCCGGAGAGGGTGATGTGCCCTTTGGCGACAAATTCGCCCATGTGGTTTTTGCTCGAGGCCCGCTCCAATTCAATGCGCAAGCGGATGATGCGGGTTTCGTGTTTAAACAGTCGCTCCATTTTCAGGTGAACGGCGTTTTTAAGCGCATCCGTCAATTCAAGATGGATGCCGGAGATGATCAGGTCATGGCTCATGGTTGTACGCTTTGGGTTATGGGTTGACTGGAAAATGGCAGGCGTTAAGACGGGAGCACGCCCGGCGTCGGTATCACGATTATTAACAGACTCCGTGGCGGCGTGCAGGTTCCACTTACTCATTTCAAAAATGTTTGCCGCACAAACCGTGCCAGATTCACTTGCTACCATCGGCGCGGTCATTGTCACCGGAGCTTCTTCGGGCATTGGGGAGGAATTCGTTGCCACAATTCTTAAGATAAACCCAAAAGCGAAATTTTTCAACCTTTCTCGCACGCCGCCCAAAACTTTTTCAAACGAAGTTCGGCTGACTCATTGTCCGGCCGATTTGTCCACCGCTTCCGGCCAGGAAAGCGCAGTAGTCGCGATTGAGCAATGGCTCGATGACGAAGGCAAAATGGGGGGAATTCTTTTGATCAACAATAGCGGCTTCGGCACGTATGGACCATTTCCGGAGCCAAACGTTGAACGCACGCTGGCGATGGTGGATTTGAATGTGCGCGCACCGGTGGTGTTGACGGCGCGGCTTTTGCCGCGTTTGCGCGCGCGAAGTGGCGCGGTCATCAACATCGCCTCGACCGCCTCTTTTCAACCCATGCCATTTTTTGCGGTCTATGCCGCGACGAAATCGTTTGTGCTCAATTGGAGCCTTGGCCTGTGGCGTGAATTGCTTGGCACCAATGTTCATGTCTTGTGCGTCTGCCCTGGGCCGACCAGCACGCAATTCTTTCGTGCCGCCGGTTTTTCCGAAGCACCCTTGCCGATGAATATCGGGCAGACCTCGCCGCAAGTCGTTGATGCATCTTTGCGCGCCTTGGCCCGCAAAAGGCCGCTGGTGGTGAGCGGTTGGTCAAATAAACTCGGGGCCTTCGTCAGCAGCAAATTACCGAAGGTATGGGTGACGCGTATCACGTTCATAATGATGCAGAAGCTACGCTTGGGGCCGTTAAAGAAAACCCCCTAAATAGGCACAAAGCCTGCTTGACACAATCTTTACAAAAAAATATTTTTGGCCAGCCCAAGATTTTGCTCGGGCCGAAGGCTAACTAATCTTATCGAAACGCCAAAAACTTTCTGGAGGATATTCCCTATGAACATGCATAAACTTTTTGTGACAAACACAGCGCGCGGTATCGCTTGCGCCAGTTTGATGCTGCTGGCTCCGCTGGCCACCCGCGCGGCCAATACACAGCCGACGCCGCTGACCCAGGCCACCATTTCCGATCTCGCCGGCAATGTTACCATTTATCCTAAGAGCGCGCCGGACCAAACCGCGCCCGCCAAAGTGCAGGATATTTTTGACACCACCCACGGCATGTCCACGGCCCGCAAGTCCCACGCGCAATTGACGGCGGCGGACGGTTCCGTAATCCGCGTCGGTTCGGACACCGAATTCTCGCTGGAGCCCAACAGCCGCACCGTAAATCTTTCCAAAGGAAGTGTTCTGTTCACCGCCCCCAAGGGTTTTAACAGCAGCATCACCAGCGGTTCGGCCACAGCTACGGTCACGGGTTTTACGGTCATCACGGTCGCCACTCCCGATGGTGGATTTAAAATACTGGTGCTCGAAGGAACCGCGAAGGTGACTTTGCCCAATGGCCAGACGGTCAACCTGGGTCCGGGGCAGATGACGTTTGTGTTGCCGGCCTCCAAAGGCGGCGGCGCCGGCCCGGTGCTTAACTTCGACTTGAAGCAGCAGGTGGCCACTTCCGCCTTGGTCAATGGCTTCACGCTGAGTCTCCCTTCGCAAGATTTGATTATCGACGCCACCAACACCCAGGAGAAGCAAATCAGCTCGGGTGATTTGAACCGCACTGGCCAGGTCGTCGTGGGTGCTGTTTCACCCGACCAGGTGGTGCTCACGGACTCGACGACGTTCGACAACGTCAACAATGTCAACAACCCGGTGACTGCGTCGGCGGACTTGGTTCTCGGGCCGACCCTTGATGTTCCTTTGCCTTCGGCGAATGAAACTCCTGCGAACGGCACCGTGTTTACCGCGGGTAATTTCGGCCTGCCCAATGGCGTCATCCCCAACAACCAGATTTTGGTCACCGGCTTGATTGGAAACAATGTCTCCGCCTCTGGCTTGGTGAACCTAAGTTCCATTGATGGCCTGTCTTCGGTGGACATCCTCGCGCAGAACACCTTCACCTTCACCAACGCGCCCAACACTGAAAACATCACGATTGCTTCCCCGGACATCGCTCATCCGGATGCTGATAGCAGCTTTACCGAATTCACCGGCATGAGCACTTCGTTAATTTTGAGCCTGGCCGCCAAAAGCGGTTTCGTGTTCCCCAGCGAGTCGGATGTGGAGGCCGTGT
>DATHOB010000389.1:0-4020 GCA_035485355.1 Opitutales bacterium
GAAGGCTACTTTGCCGCGCTGCGTTTTTTGGCGGGGATGAAAAAGTAGACGCTGTGCTCAAGTAAATTAAGCCGGTGGGTTGCCGCCATCCGCCCGGCCCATGAACATATCCCAGTATTTCACCAGATAGCCCGCGCCGGAAAACGCCGTTAATGCGGCCGCGGCGACAAATAGCCACAAGCCGACGATTTGAGTTTCACCCGCCGCATGGGGGTGGTGGAAATCCGCTTCCAACGTGTGTGCGAGCAATAGCACCGAAACGCTGACCAATTGCAGCACTGTCTTGATTTTGCCGGTCTTCTCCGCCGCCAATACGCGGCCCTGGCTCGCGGCGACGAGGCGCAATCCGGTGATGAGAAACTCACGCGAGAAAATCAAGAGCACCAAAAACAAGGCCCAGTCCGGCAGCAAGGGCGCGCGGGCGCCCGGCATCGGCACGAGCATCGCAATCATGGCGCCGACGACGAGCACCTTGTCCGTCAACGCATCCATGAGCTTGCCAAAGTTCGACACGATGCGGAAGCGCCGCGCAAGGTAGCCATCCAGCCAATCCGACACCCCGCCAAGGATGAACACCACGAATGCCGCCGCGGCCGCACCGGGGATATTCACGAACAGCAACGCCACAACCGCGAATAATGCGGGGACGCGCGACAGCGTGATAAGGTTGGGCCAATTCATGGCAGGGGCAAATCCCAGCCGCGCAGGCCGCGAATCGGCTTGCGTCTCCGGCCCGGACAGAGGAATTTAATCAGGCCGCCCACCCCTTAGCCAGCCGATTCCGCCAAAACGCCCGCGTATGAAACTCGCCATCTATCCCGGCACTTTTGACCCCGTCACCCACGGGCATCTCGACATCCTCGGCCGGGCGTGCCGCCTGTTTGACGAAGTGGTCGTCGCCGTTGCGCCCAATGAGGCGAAAGCGCCGCTGTTTAACATTGAAGAGCGGATCGCATTGCTGGAGCCCCACATCAAACCCCTCGGCAATGCCAAGCTCGTGCGCCTTGAAGGATTGACGGTGGATTTTGCGAAAAAGAACCAGGCCATCGCCCTCATCCGCGGATTGCGCGCCGTATCGGACTTTGAATTCGAATTTCAAATGGCGCAGATGAACCGCCATCTGGAAGGCTCCGTCGAGACCATCTTCCTCATGCCGAACCAGACGTTTTTCTACACCAGCTCGCAAATTGTGAAACAAGTCTGCCGGGTGGATTCTTCGCGACTCAGCCAATTTGTGCCGGATAATGTGCTCAAGGCGTTGAAGAAAAAGTTTGGGAAAAAGTGAGGTTATGGAAACTTGGCCAGCGGACCGGTTACTGATAGAAATCATGTCATGAAGATTGTGCGATCAATATGCGCAAAGCTTTCGCAGTCCGCCTGGATTGCCGTCCTGCTTTTGTTCATTTCATGTGCGGGCGTCACTCACGCCGCAGATATAGCGGGAGTACCGAACTTCATCACGACGGGAGAGAAAGTTCACACCCAGGCCGATTTGATCGCAGAGACCAGCACCATCGCCCCCGGCCAGCCGTTCACCGTGGCACTACGCCTGAAAATGGATACCGGGTGGCACACATACTGGAGCAATCCCATAATCGGCATCGCGACGAACATCACCTGGCAACTCCCACCGGGATGGCAAGCCAGCCCAATCCAATGGCCCACGCCGGAAAAATTTTCCGATGGAAGCCTGGTGGATTATGTTTACGAAGGCACGGCGTTGCTGCTGGTGGAAATCATCCCGGCGAACACCGCCAAGCCCGGCGATACAGCGCAACTCGCCGCCACGGTAAACTGGCTGGAATGTGCGGATGAATGCATCCAACAACATGCAAACGTGACCTTGACCCTGCCCATAGCAGCCACCGCACAAAAAGATGCTGCCCAAGAGCAGACTTTTACCACGGCGCGCGCGGCCCTGCCTCAAGTCTCCAACGAATTTAAAGTTTCCGTCTGGCAGAAAAGCGGCAAACTTTATCTCGGATTGGAATCCCTGATTTCAGCCAAGTCATTGTCTTTGCAAAATGTCTATTTCTTCCCCACCGATGACACGATCAAGCCCACCGCACCACAAATTCTCCATCAAACAAACAACGGTTGGGTGCTGGAATTGGAGCGCAAAGATTCCGAGGCAGTAACTGCAAAAACCCTTTCCGGTGTGCTGACGTTGGGCGGGCCGGGGGCGCCAGCGCTGGCAGTCGCACCAAAACTGGACTCCGCCGCTCCCGTGGAGTTTGCAGATTTTTCCCCGATGACGGACTCCCTCCTGCCCGCACGCGGCTTGCCGTTGCTTTTATTTTTGGGATTCTGCGGGGGATTAATCCTGAACATCATGCCGTGCGTCTTCCCGGTGTTGGGGATTAAAGTCCTGGGGATAGTCAAAAAATCGGGCGCGGCGCGAAGTGAAGTGATCAAACACAGTTTGGTGTTCACCGGAGGCGTGCTCGTGAGCATGTGGGCGCTGGTGGCCGTGTTATTTTCGCTGCGTTCGGCGGGAGCGCAACTTGGGTGGGGCTTTCAATTGCAGTCGCCCGCATTTGTCATTGGATTAACGATTTTCTTCCTGCTGTTCGGATTGAGCTTAAACGGCGTGTTTGAAATCGGCGGTTCGTTGATTGGTGCGGGGTCGGAATTGACCGGCAAAGCCGGATTGGCGGGCGCATTTTTCCAAGGCGTATTAGCGGTGGTTGTGGCGACACCCTGCACCGCGCCATTGCTTGCGCCTGCACTGGGCGCTGCGTTTACCCTACCCACTGGCCAAGCGTTCGTGGTGTTTACCGCCATCGCACTTGGTTTGTCGTTTCCGTATCTGATGCTGTCGCTCTTTCCTGGAATGGCTAGCTGGTTGCCGAAACCGGGGGCGTGGATGGAGACATTCAAACAACTGATGGCGTTTCCATTGTACGCCACAGTGGCATTTTTACTCTACACCCTCGCCGGGCAAGTTTCCCAGGAACGTTATTTGGATTTGCTGTTCGGATTGGTGCTCACCGGGCTGGCTGCGTGGTGCTACGGACGCTATGCGATACCGTCGGCATCACTCAAGCGGCGCAGCGCGGGAAGAATCGGCGCGTTGCTCTTGCTGGCCGGAGGAATAGCTCTCGCGTATTGGCCGATTCAGGAATTGGGCTGGGAACCGTGGTCATCCGCCCGTGTGGTTGAATTGCAGAAGGAAGGCCGGCCGATTTATGTGGATTTCACGGCACGCTGGTGCCTCACCTGCCAGGTCAACAAGGATGCCGTGTTTCACTCCACTGACCGTGTGGCCAAAGAGTTCAATCACGAAAATGTCGCGATGTTGCGCGCGGATATGACGGTGAACGACCCGCTCATCGTCGCCGAACTGGCGCGTTTTGGGAGGGCGTCCGTGCCGCTGGATTTGCTTTATCTGCCGGGCAAAACCGACCCGGTGATTTTGCCTTCGGTGCTTACACCCGGAATTGTGCTCGATGCCCTGGCTGGAAACCCGCCTCCGAGTAAGTGAATTAAAAGATTCCGTTGGGCATATGGTTCAACCATGGCGGCGGAAAGACGATCATGCGAAATGCCAGACAGAGGCAGCCGACGCGCACAGCCGCCTCAAACGTCATCACGACCATGCCCCATTTTACTCCGCAGGCCCGGCGGAGCAAAAATCCCCCCACGCTGGCCACGAGCATCAGCAAGGCGCAAATCTGAATCAAAGGGTAGCGCTGCATGGCCATGGAGACTTGGTAAATATAGTCGGCCCCCAAAAAGACAACCCAGGCAAAGCTGACAATGAAGGGTAACGGCGCGGCGGCATCCAGCGGGTGGGCGTTGCGGCGGATTTGCTCCGGGCCGATGTAACGATGCGCGAGAACCAACTGCGCCAACTCGAACGCAATAAATACCAGCGCCAGCAAAGCAATCATTCTCATGGGCGTTGACTGTTTATATACCTTCCCGGCCCGGATTTGCGAGAATTTCCGTGCGTTCGCGTTGGCGGGAGATAAACGCAAACCGCACCACCAGCAAAACGCCCACGACCATCACCCCCAG
>DATHOB010000390.1:0-13679 GCA_035485355.1 Opitutales bacterium
GGTGCGCAAAAATTCACGGGCAAGCGGAAGGCCGGCATTAATGTCGCACGTGCCATCCAGATGGGGATCCATGATCAGCCCTTTCCAGCCGGTGGTGGTACGCGGTTTTTCAAAATAAACGCGCATCACAAGCAGTATCCGGTCGGAGACTTCTCGGCTCAGTTCAGCAAGATGTTCGGCGTATTCGCGCCCGCTGGCGACGTCGTGGATGGAGCAGGGCCCGACGACGAGCAGGAGGCGGGTGTCATCACCGAAGATGATGCGGTGGATGGCGTTACGAGATTGGGCGACGAAATCCGCCTGTGCCTCCGTGCGAGGGACGCGGGTGAGCAACTCGCGCGGTGATGGCAGCGCGCGATTGGAAGAAATGTTGATGTCGGTTACTTGCAGCACGTTCAGTAGATATAAAAATGATGGAAGGTGCGAAGGTTGGTCTCCACACTTGGCAATCCAGCGTTGGGATGCCGTCAAGGGGTAAACCGCCTATGAAACCAAATTTGCGTGCGTGGGGCAAGAACAGAAGCTATAAGGTAAGCCACCTATGTCGGAAATACATGTCCATTACTACCTTGCGCGCCCGGCCGCTGTATTGCACGCGACGGGGCCGGATGCCTTCACGTTTTTGCAAAGCCAGTTCTCGAACGACTTGAAGGTCGAGGGGGTAGAGCATCCCGTCACGTATGGGCTGTGGCTTGATCACAAAGGCAAAATCCAAGCCGATAGTTTTGTCGTTCAAAAATCCTCAACGGAGTTTTTAATCCTGAGTTATGATTGTCCCGCTGCGGTGGTGAAGGGTCATCTGGACGCGCACTTGATTGCCGATGAGGTGGAATTGAGCGATGCGACGGAGAGTATGTCGCTACTCCATATTTGCGCGGAACATTATGAAGAAAGTCTCGCCGAATTGATCGAGCAACTGGCGCGCGACGCCGGGGCCGAGTCGTGGATGGGGCGTCGGCCGACTTTCGCCTCCTCTTGGGATGTGCTGGGAGCACCCGCCGCGCTCGAAAATATTATTCGCGAATTGGAGGCCAACGGCATTGAGGCGGGTTCAGCCGAGGCGCTGATTGCCGCGCGCGTCATGTCGGGCGTGCCGGCGGTACCATTCGATGCCGGTCCTGGCGATTTGCCGCAGGAGGCGGGGTTGCAGCGCGATGGAGTGTCTTTCGACAAGGGATGCTATGCCGGGCAGGAAATTATGTCGCGCTTGCACACGCAGGGCCATGTCAACCGCGCACTCTGGCAGGTCGCGTGGGAAGGCAAATCCACCGAGACCAACCCGGGCAAGCCGGTGCCATTGTATGTCGGAGAAGTCGAGGCGGGCGAATTGCGCAGCCGCGCGTTGAATGACCTCGGCGGCGTCGGCCTGGCGATGCTGAAAATTCGTGTTGTGCACGGGCAGGGGGCAATCAGCTTCCGCCCCAATGGCCCGAAAATATTGCGCGCCGTGCGGAATTTGACTCTGGGGTGAATTTATCTTTTGCCTCTAATATTTTCTCCGCCCCGGCCAGGTGTTTTTGCGCTTCCAGAAATCGTCATTGCGCCCGCCGTAATAGGAAACGAGCACTTCGTCCATCACGCGGCTGGTGCGCGTGGCGGTTGTGCCGGTGCTGGGGCATTTTCCGCAGCCGCGTAGGTCGTCCACCACCGTTTGAATCAAAGGCTGTGCGACGTGTTGCGGTGGGGTAACGGGAAACTCCTGAATTTTTCCGTCGGCAGTTTCGAGGCGCAAGGGTTCGTTGCCAAAGGTGGAGAAGGTCAGTCGGCCATGGGTGCCGGTGATTTGGAAAAAATCTTCCTTGGCCGCGCCAGCGAAATTCCACGAAGCCGTGCCCGGCGCTCCCGCAGGCGTGTAAAAACTCATCGCCAGTGTGTCCTCGACCTCATACGGCGAGGCGAGATTCGTCGCATGACCGGAGACTTCCGCCAGAGATCCAAAAAAGAAATCGAGCAAATCGAGCGTATGCGAACCCAGGTCGAGAAAGAATCCGCCCCCGGCGTTTTCGGCATCCAGCCGCCAGGGCAGTGCACCTGTGGACGCGGCGTGGCGCGGGTCAGTGAATTGGTAATGGATGTTCGTCACTTCTCCCAATGTGGTTTCAATCAATTCTTTCGCAGTGAGAAATCGCGGCTGGGCGCGGCGGTAATACGCAACGAACAACGGCAGACGCGCCTTGGCGAAAGCCGCGACCATCGCCTCGCACTCGGCGGCGCTGCGCGCCATGGGCTTTTCGACATGACAGGGTTTGCCCGCGGCGGCCACTCGCAAGGCAAGTTCGAGGTGCGCGCCGGGTGGAGTAGCGATATAGACGGCATCCACCTCCGGGTCATTAATCAACGCGTCGGCGTCACTATGCCATTTGGGCACGCCATGCCGGGTGGCGTAATCCTTGGCCAGTGCGGCATTGCGCCGCATGACGGCGACGAGCTTTGAACCCGTGGATTTTTGAAAACCGGGCCCGCTTTTTACTTCGGTCACATCGCCACAGCCGACGATACCCCAGCGGATGCTGTCACGCGGAACCCACGCGGAAGAAGGAGAACTCATGGCCACAGGTTAGGGCAAGGCAAGCCGGGGCGGCAAAATCTATTTTGGTGGGAGCGCAGGCAGGTATTCCATCCAGTTTGGCACACATTATGCCCTTCACTTTGGTGCCGATAGGCTATATTAATAAGCTATGAGCGAGTCCCTCACCTGCGATCTGTGCGGCAAACCCGCCACAGTTCACCTGACGCAAATCGTCAAGAACCAGATCCAGAAAGTGGATCTGTGTGAGGAATGCGCGCAGACCAAGGGGGTGACGGATCCGGAGGGTTTTTCGCTGGCCGATTTGTTGGCCAAAAGTTTTGCCGGGCCGCTCGAAGAGACTACGGAGCCCGACGGCGCCAACCTCGTTTGCGAGCAATGCGGCTGCACCACGCGCGATTTCAAAAAGTCCGGCCGCCTCGGCTGCGCGGCGTGCTACGACGCGATGAAGCCGGTGCTCATCCCCCTGATTGCCGGGCTCCACAAGGGCAGCCGGCACAAGGGCAAGGCCCCTGTACGCCAATGGCGCCGCTTGGAATTGCGTCGTGAAATCGAGTCTTTGGAACGCCAGTTGCTAGAAGCAGTCAAAGAAGAAAACTTCGAAACTGCCTCGCGCTGCCGTGACCAACTCGGTGCCCTGCGCATCAAGTTGGAATTACCCACCGCAACGCCTTAAGTTTCACCCCTGATTTTGCCTTCCACCATGCACATTCTACCCATATTGGACACCCCGGCCGAAGTCGTGCCGGGTGGGTCGCCGTCGGGGCCGATAGTGCTCAGTACCCGCATCCGGCTGGCGCGGAACCTGCGGGACTTTCCGTTCCCCGGGTGGGCCAAAGAGGCACAGCGACGGGAAATTTTTACTCAATGTGTCCAGGCCGCGATAGAGGCTACGTCGATGAAAAAGCCCTATGTGATTGATTTAGCAACTTTGGACGATTTGGAAAAACAAGTGCTCGTCGAACGCCACCTCATCAGTCGCGAATTGTCCGCCGGGGCTCCCGGTGCCGGGGTGGTCATCAGCCGCGATCAGGGCATGGCGGTGATGATCAACGAGGAAGATCACCTGCGTCTGCAAGTGATGCGTCCGGGATTTCAATTCAAGCGCGTGTGGAAAATGGCCGATGCGCTCGACAACGGCCTCGAAGAGAAACTGGATTTGGCCTTTTCGGCGGAATTGGGTTATCTCACCGCGTGCCCGACGAACGTCGGCACCGGTCTGCGCGCCTCGGTGATGATGCACTTGCCTGGCCTTGTACTGGCGAGTCAAATGGAGCAGTGCATCCGCGCCGTAAACCAACTCGGCCTCGCCGTGCGCGGCTGGTATGGCGAAGGTTCCGAAGCCAGTGGCAGCATTTTCCAAATCTCCAATCAGCAGACGCTCGGCGAGAGCGAAGAGGAAATCATCAAGCGTATCACCGCCGTGTTGCAGACCATTGTAGAGCAGGAGCAGAACGCCCGCGCGAAATTGCTTGAAACGGATTCAGCAAAATTGCTAGACAAAATCGGTCGCGCCTATGGCACTGTGCGTAATGCGCATCTGTTGACCTCAGTGGAGGCCATGAACTGCCTGTCGCTCCTGCGGCTAGCCGCAGACTTGAGCCTGCTGCCCGAAATCGAACGCGCCCGGCTCGACCGTCTCTTCATCGAAAGCCAGCCCGGCCACGTCCAACTGGCCGCCCGCGGCACAATGGAAACACAAAAGCGCGATGTTGCCCGGGCACGCTTCCTGCGTGAGCAAGTGGCCTCCCTCCCCGCGTTGAATTTCGACCGTGCGTTTGAGAAAAATTAAATTTCACATTCATGCGACAAACCCGCCCAAACCAAGGTTTTTATCTTTGCGTCTTTTGCGTTTTGCCGTTAACTTATAACATACTTCCCCATGGCTGATTCCCAAAATAATTTCACGCCGCGTGCACAACAAGTTCTGGCCCTTGCGCGCAAGGAGGCCGACCGGTTCCACCATAATTATGTGGGTACCGAGCACTTGCTGCTGGGCCTGATCAATCTCGGTCAGGGCGTGGCGGTAAGCGTATTGCAAAAGATGGGTCTCGATTTGGAAACGGTGCGCAATGCGGTGGAAAAACAAGTCGGCACCGGCCCGGAAGCCAAGCCCACGGGTAACATTCCGTACACACCGCGCGTGCGCAAAGTACTCGCGCTGGCGCAAAAGGAAGCCAAGGCGCTCAACCATTCGTACATCGGCACGGAACATATTTTGCTCGGCCTGTTGCGCGAGGGCGAAGGCGTGGCCGCGCGCGTGCTGAAGAATCTCGATGTGGACATCGAGCGCTGCCGCAACGAAATTTTGCAGGAGCTGGATCCGAATTATTCCGGTGAAACTGGAGCGCCCCCGGCCGAAGAACCAGCCTCAGCGCCTGCACCCACCGCGGGTGGCACTCCGCCCACGCCCCCGGCCAGCGCCGACGATAAAAAGGAAATCAAGACTCCCGCGCTCAAAGCATTCGGTCGTGATTTGACGGAGTTGGCGCGCAATGGCGAACTCGACCCGGTCATCGGACGGAAGCAGGAAATTCGCCGGGTGGTCCAGATTCTTTGCCGGCGTACGAAAAACAATCCGGTCCTCATCGGCGAGGCGGGCGTGGGCAAGACGGCCATTGTCGAGGGTCTTGCGCAGGAAATCGCCTCCGGCATCGTCCCCGAAATTTTGTTGGACAAGCGGGTCATCACGCTCGACCTTGCCCTCATGGTTGCAGGCACGAAATACCGCGGCCAATTTGAGGAGCGCATCAAGGCGGTGATGGACGAAATCCGACGCTCCAAAAACATCATTATATTCATTGACGAGCTGCACACCATCGTCGGTGCCGGCGCGGCCGAGGGCGCGATGGACGCCTCGAATATTTTCAAGCCCGCGCTCTCCCGCGGTGAGCTGCAGTGCATTGGCGCGACGACTCTGGTCGAATACCGCAAATATATCGAAAAGGACAGCGCGCTCGACCGCCGCTTCCAGTCCGTCAAGGTTGAGGCACCGAGTGTGGATGAAGCCATCCTGATCCTCAAGGGCCTGCGCCAGAAATACGAAGAGCACCACAAAGTGGTGTTCACCGATCACGCGCTGGAACTGGCCGTAAAACTTTCCGACCGCTATATCACCGCACGCTATTTGCCGGACAAGGCGATTGACGTGCTCGATGAAGCTGGCGCGCGCGCGCGCATCGAGGGGCTAAACCGCCCACCCGAAATCGAGGAGCTTTCCAAGGAAATCGAAAAAGTCTGCGCGCAGAAAGAGGACGCCATCGCCAAGCAGCATTTCGAAGAGGCCGCAAAATACCGCGACCAGGAAAAGCAAGTCCGCCACAAGCGCGAACAGGCCATTGAGCAGTGGAAGCTTTCCCGTGAGCGGCGCACCATCACCGTCGGCGAGGACGAGATGCTGCATGTTGTGTCCGATTGGACCGGCATACCGCTCTCGCGCATGGAGCAGAAGGAGAGCCAGAAGCTGCTCAACCTCGAAAAGGAATTGCAAGGCAATGTCATCGGTCAGGAATACGCGACCGAGGTCATCGCCAAGGCGCTCCGCCGCTCGCGCGCGGACTTGAAAGATCCGCGCCGGCCCATTGGCTCATTCATGTTCCTTGGGCCCACTGGCGTCGGCAAGACTCACTTGGCGAAGACGCTCGCAGAGCACATTTTTGGCAACCAGGACGCGTTGTTGCAGATAGATATGTCCGAGTACATGGAGAAGTTCTCGGTCTCCCGCCTGATTGGCTCGCCTCCGGGCTATGTCGGTTTTGAGGAAGGCGGCCAGCTTACCGAGGCCGTTCGGCGCAAGCCCTATTCGGTTGTGCTGTTCGACGAAATTGAAAAAGCCCATCCAGATGTCGTGCAGTTGCTGCTGCAAGTGTTGGAAGACGGGCGCCTGACGGACTCGCTCGGGCGTACGGTGGACTTCCGCAACACCATTTTGATCATGACGTCGAACATCGGCGCGGAACTGCTCCAACGGCCCGCCTCAATGGGCTTTGATGTCGGCGCAAACGACGCGGCAGATTTCGAGAAATCGAAGGAGCGTATCCTTGAGGAAATGAAACGGCACTTCAAGCCGGAGTTCCTCAACCGCATCAACCAAATCGTCATCTTCCACCGGCTCGACAAGCCGCACATGAAGCAGATTATCGAACTGGAGCTGACGAAGGTGCGCAAGCGCCTCTCCGGCCAGAAGATCGAATTGGAGTTGGACGACGCGGCCAAGGAATTCCTGCTGGCCAAAGGTTGGGATGAGAAATACGGTGCGCGCCCGTTGCGCCGCGCCATCGAGAATTACCTCGAAGACCCGTTGGCCGAAGCCATCCTGCGTGGCGAAGTCCGCGTGGGCGAGCCCATCCGCGTCACCTTCTCCGGCGGCGAAGCGCTCAAATTCGAGCAAAACCAACCGGTGATTTAATGGCGCGGGTTGGCCTGCGGAAAGGATTCAACTCCGTTTGCGGTTGATGACATCGCGCGCCCGTTCGAGTTGATCCTTTTCGTCGATGGTCAGGCTGGCGAAGCCGGAGCGGGCGATTTTGTCGAGTATAGCGTCAACCGATTCCATGTTCGCCGGCCCACCGCTGCTGCGGATGGACGCCTGCGCGGGCGTGGGCAACACGCGAAATCGGCGACGGCGGAAGGGATTGAGTTTACCGACCCAATCGCCCAATTCAATCGACCCGCCGCGTTTCAAATA
Source organism: Opitutales bacterium (assembly GCA_035485355.1). Taxonomy (GTDB): domain Bacteria; phylum Verrucomicrobiota; class Verrucomicrobiia; order Opitutales; family JABDGR01; genus JABDGR01. The sequence continues at coordinate 7,215 of DATHOB010000390.1, forward strand.
ACGTATAAAGCCAAAGCTCACCGCGCATTCTGCAGTAAGAATGGACAGGCCCACCCAATCGCGGTAGGAAACATAGCTTAGTCCGGAAATGGCGAGGCAGGCAAAGGCGACGTATTTCATTGGCACCCAACCGAAGAATTCGAGGTTGGGGTAGAGGGTGGAGTAGGCGATGAACTGCGCGGCGCTGAGTTCGTACATGCCCGTGTAAAAAGCAGGCCGGCCAAAAAGAGCCCACACGCCTAAAACCAGCGCCGGAACCAGGAGATTGGCGGCGAAAAGTTTGAGAAATGCTCGCCGGCCAAAATATTGTTCAATCTCGGCACTGAATCGATACAGGAAGAAAACGCCGAAGAGAAAATAGAAATCCGGACTATTGATGAACGAATAAGTCAGCACCTGCCAGAGATGAAAATGGCGGTAAAAAGTGTCGGCGTTCAAGGCCCAGGGCATGACGGATATGCCCGCCGCACTGCACACCGTGGTAAAGAGCATGCCGCCACAATAGAGCGCGGCAAGGATGGTCGCGGCAAACACGGGCACCCGCCCAAAGTAGCGGATGGGCTGGTGGTCCGGGTCGCCGGGATAGAAGCGCATCACCAAGGAATATAGCACGCCCCATGCGCGTTGCAATGCGCAGAAAACAAAACCAAGGTGACGGAGCTTCTACTTCGTGGCACTGGCGGCAGCAGGCTTGGCGGTGGCGGAATCGGCGGGGGCATTTACTTTGGCGAGGAGGGGAATCCAGCGTTTCCAAGCGTCTTCGGCGGCGGTTTTATTGGCGGGGTTGGCGATGGTGTCCATCACGCCTTCGCGCATAAAGCCGTGTCCGGCACCGGCGTAAGTTACGGGTTCGTAGGTTTTGCCGGCGGTTTTCATGTCAGCAGTGGTGCGGGCAACCGACGGGGTGATATTATTGTCCATCTCACCATAAAATCCATAGACCGGGCAGGCGATTTTGGTTAAGTCGCTACTGGCATTGGCGCGACCGTAGAAAACAAAGGCCGCTTTAAGCTCTTTGTTGGTAGCTGCGTAATCAAACGCCTTGCCACCACCCCAGCAGAAACCAGCGACTGAAATGTTGCCGTTACAAGCGTCAAGTTTCTTCACATAATCGTATACGGCGTTCAGGTCGTCAGTGACTTGTTTTGCCGGCAGCCCGGAAACAGCGCCGGTAATGGCGTCGAGACTGGGATAGGCGCTGGTGCCACCGCCGTTGGGGCCCATGCCGGAGAGCAAGTCCGGCTCAATCGCGATGCAACCGTTTTCTGCGACTTGGTCGGCAGTGGCGCGCATCCAATCACTCAGGCCAAAAATTTCATGAATCAACATGACTGCGGGTGCCTTGCCTTTTACCTCGGGATAAACGATGAAGCACTGAACTTTGCGTCCATCGTGCTCAACGGTGATGAATTCGCGGTGGCGCGGGGTATTCTCAAGTCGGGCGGCGACGATTTTTGAGGTTTGGGGAACATTGCCCATGCCACCGCGCCCACCGCGTGCGCGCGCAGCGGTGCTGGAAGCCGAAGCCGATGCTGCGGCGGGCGCGGGAGTGGCAGTGCTGCCAGAAGATGCCGCGGGTTGGGAGGTTTGGGCAATGGCGAGCGCGGCAACCGCACCAATGAGAAATGCGGAAACAACTTTGACGGAAGGGGTTTTCATGGGAGGTAATGCAGGGTAGGACAAAATAAAATCACGAAAATGTGGATTTGCCAAGCGAGGAGCGTTGGGTGCCTTTAAGGAGGCTTTTCTCCCGGTGACCAACGTTACACGTCACGGAGCTGGCTTTAAGGCCTGCAATTTTTCCGGGCCGAGGATTTCCTCGCTGCGCTTCCGGGCGGCGGCAACACGTGATGAGTCGAGGCTCTTTTCCAAGTCGGAAAGAGCGATGGGGTCGGCCACCGTGCCCATCGCTTGGGCGGCGTACATCATGGCGAGGCCCTCGACTTCGTTTTTGGGCGCATTTTCACCACCGGCGGTCATTTGGCCGAAGACACTCAGCGCAAGCGGCGCGCCCCGGTTGGCGCCTTTTTTGAGAAATGTAAGTCCGAGTGGAACATCCTTGGGCACGCCATCACCTTGAATATAGATTTGCCCGAGGTTGGCGTCTGCTGCGCCATTGTCTTGGGCGTCTGCGAGGGTGAACCAGACAATGGCCTGAACTGAATTTTTTTCCAATCCACCGTAGCCGATCAAATTATAGCGCCCGAGCAAAACTTGCGCGGCGGGAACGCCGAGATTGGCCAGCTTGCGGTACCATTGCATCAAGTGTGCGCTGGGCGGCTCTGGCATGGAATTTTTATGTTCGCGCAAAATTTCCTGCGCCAGTTCATCGCCTTTGTCCGCGGCTTGTTGATACGCCTGTAAATCCGGTTTGGGGGCAAGCTGGGCATCACCGTTAATTAGCGGTGTGTCGTATTGCAAAAAGCCCAGACTCAGCAGGGCTTCATCGCTGCCTTGCGCGGCGGCTTGTGCGAAAAGCTGCAGGGCGAGCGGTTGATCTTTGGGCACGCCCGCGCCGAGATAGTTGGCCCAGCCCAGCGCGTATTTGGCCGCGGGGTCACCCGCGTCAGATTTGGTTTTTATCCAGTTCGCGGCCGCCACCGGATCGGTGGGAAAATTCGTTTCATTCGGAAAGAGTACGGCAAGGTGGTTGGGTGTGCCACCGGCGCTGGGCGGCGGGGCGGCGGGGTCGTTGATTATCGAGCACGCACTAAGCATACAGACCGCCAAAAAGATTACGGCGGTGGAAAGGTAAGGCGAAAATTGCTTCATGAAGGAGTCTGTGCGGAAAGGAATTCCGCCCATACTGAAGCAAGCTCCGTGCGAAGCAATATTGGAGATGAACCACCCGTGGACTCACGGAATGTATAAAAGCAGGAATTCAATGGAAGGTAATTTCCATCGACTGTATATCTTCCGAGGTGATGCTTAGCTTCCCTGACGCACTTTGCTGGTCGTCGTGGGCTGCCATCTTTATGGCAAATCGAATTTAATTGCTCGGCGTTGTTTGGGCGGCCGCTGCCGGTGTGGCATTGGTGGCCGTGGGGCCTTTTTGCAGGGTGTTGAGCAACCGGGTGCGGGTGGCATCGGGAACATCCGCCGTTTGCGCGGCGGCGGCGGCGGCCACCGGATCGGTTTGCAGCCAGAGGCCAAGCACCCGATTGAGTTGGTTGCTTTGCGTGGTGGTATTACTGATGGTGAGGGCCACGGTGAAAGCGGTTGCCGGGTCGGTTTGTTGGACGACAGAGTTGAAGTGGGTCGCCGCGGTGTCGTGCAGCGCGCCACTGGGCAGCGAGAGCACCCATTGCGCGGCGGCTGCGGGATCCTGATTAGCCCAATTGGTGGCGATGTTTTGCACCGCGGTGGTTTGTGCGGTGCCGGTGGGCAAACTAATGACCGTGGCGGCCGCCGTAACCGGGTCTTGGGTGCTCAACTGGCCCAATAAAGCGCTGGTAGCGGCATCGCGACCACCATCTGCGGGAAGAGATTGCGCCCAGGCCATGGCGTTTTTTGGGTCCACGCTCGCTTGATTTTCCGCCAACGCAGCCATCATTTTGTCAAAAGCAGGGTCAGTGGGTGAAATGGATTCGACATACGCGGTGGCGGCGGCGGGGTCGCTATTGGCCCAATTACTGACGGCGTCCGCCATCATGGGCACGCGGTTGGCGTTGGGGATGCTTTGCAGCCACGCCAGGTCGCCTTGCGGGTCTTGCTCGGCCCAAGTGGAGGCAATCGTCATGAGTGCAATCATGCGCCTTCCGCCGCCTTGGGGCATATTGGCTAGGTAGTCTGCGGCCGCTTGCGGATCCACTTGGGTCAATGGCCCGGCCAGCGACGTGGCGAAAGTTTCATCAAGCGGTGCACCTGTGAGGGTTTGCTCTACCCAGGTAAGTGCGGCCTGCGGGTCGTCTTGCCCCCATTGGCTGGCTACTTCCTGCACCAGTTGATTACGTGTGTTGGTATTAGTGGCGCTGGCGGCATAAGTTGCCGCAGCTTGCGGGTCTTGTTGGGCGAGGACATGTAGGGAGGCGTTGATGGCTTCAGTGCGGGCCTCCCCCGTGGGAAGATTGCCGGACCAATTTAAAGCGGCCTGCGGGTCGACCGTGGCCCAACCACTGACGAGACCCTGGATGGCGATATTGCGATTGTTGACGGCGGGGAGATTCATCACCGCGGCGGCAGCGGCGGCCGGGTCAGAGCTACCCCAGGTATTGAATACCTCGGTGTATATTTCCTGGGCGGTACGGTTGCCGGGCAGATGCAGCAACGCGCTCAATACGTCCTGCGGATCGCTGCGCACCATGTTTTTGAGCACTTCACCCATGAGCGCTTCACGCAAGGCAGGTTTGTCATATGCTTGAGCGGCGGCGAGCGCGCTGGCGGGATCAATATTGGACCAAGTATCGAAGAGAATGCCGAGCGTCAGCTCGCGGCCATGGGTGGTGGAGATGGAGTTGGCCCAGTCGAGCGCGTCTTTGGGGTTAAGGCGGACCAGGCGATCCACAAGGGCGCTCAAGGCGATCTTATTTTTTTCAGTTGGGGGGAGTTTGGCGAGATCTTCGATGAGAGCCCGGGCGGTTTTGGCGTCGAGGTGGCTGGCAAAATCCAGAAGGCTGCGCGTCAAATCGATACCACCTTGGAGGCCAAGGATGCGTTTCAGTTCGGTTTCGTAGCTGGACAAGGTAAGCGCGGGTTGGGTGGCCGGTTTGGTGGCGGCGGCGGATTTTGTGTGAGTTGCCGCCTGGGCTTGGTCAGTTTGGAGTTGGGTGATTTCTTGCCGCTGGACTCCCAGCGGAATAGCGGCGGCAAGCGCCACGATGACAGCAGTGATGACGATTTTGGATTTGGTGCTCATGGCGAATATTCTCCAGAAAGTGTGGGCCAGGCCACCCGTGCCCGCGCCGACGAGGGAAGTATGGGCTACGTTGGCGGCGAGAGTCGCTGGTGCGGCGCGGCAGGCATGAGTGGTCATTGCGGCGACCAGTGCGCCGGAGGCGATAGTGACGCCGCCACGGGCGAAGTGGCGGCGGATTTTTTCCACGGCGCGATTCACCCGCATGCGGGCGGCTGCCTCGGTGGTACCGAGCGCCGTTCCCGTTTCCTGCATGGACTTGCCTTCAAAATAGCGGAGGACGACGGCGTTTTGTTCTACCCGGCTCAGGCGCTGCATCGCCTCGTCCACCAGGGGGCCGAGTTTTTCCCACGCCGAGGCGGTGGGTATTTCGTCGTCGGAGAATTTCATGGCTTCGGCCTCATTTACGCGGCGGCGACTTTCGCCGCGGACTGCATTGCAGGCCTCGTGGTAGGCCGCGCGATAGAGCCAGGCGGGTAGGGCGTTGCCATCGCGCAAGGTCCAGGCCTTGCGGGCGAGTTTGATGAAGACGGCCTGGGCGACGTCCTGGGCCGTGGCCGAATCGTGAACGACGCGTAACGCCGTGCCAAAGACAAGGTTGACGTGCCGCCGTGCCAATTCGGTGAATGCTTCCTCCGATTGGGTTTCGACGTATTGTTGCAGGAGTTCGCGGTCGTCCATGGTGCCATTTATAAGCTAGACGCCGGTGCCTTGGCAAAATGAACAAAAAATATTCTTTTCAGATGGGCGGGGAGCGGGCAGTAACATGGAAGCATGGCAATCGGACTACTCTTTTCCGGACAGGGAGCGCAACGCGTTGGCATGGGGCGTACGCTGTATGACAACGCGGCGACCGCACGGGCGCTCTACGACGAGGCGAATGTGGTATTGGGCTATGATTTCAAAAAACTCTGCTTTGAGGGGCCGGAGGCCGAGCTGACCCAGACGCGAGTATGCCAGCCGGCGTTGTATGTGTTGGGGTGCGCTGCGGCCAAAGTGCTTGAAGAACGCGGGAAGCTGACGGAAGTTAAATGCGCACTAGGGCTGAGTCTGGGTGAGTTGACGGCGTTGGCTGCGGCGGGGGTGTTTGATTTTGCGACGGGATTGCGGCTCGTGGCCGCGCGGGCGGAATTGATGCAAAAAGCCTGTGAATCCACCCGCGGGGGAATGGCGGCGCTCATCGGTGGCGACCGCGCGGCGGCGGAAAAATTGGCGAATGACTGCGCGATTGATTTGGCGAATTTGAATTGCCCGGGCCAGATCGTCATCTCCGGCGAAGCGGACAAAGTCACCCAGGCCGCAGGGCTGGCCAAGGAACGGGGGTTCAAAACGGCAGTAATGCTCAAAGTCGCTGGAGCGTATCACAGCCGCCTGATGGCCGGGGCCAGCGCGGCGTATGCGGACGTGTTGAAAAACGCGGATTTCAAAATACCGCGATTCCCCGTTTTTACCAATACCACTGGCCGCGAAGTAAGCGCTCCGGAAGCGATCAAGGCCGCGCTGGTGCGGCAGATTGTTTCACCGGTATTGTGGGAAGATTGCCAGCGGGCCGCGCTGGCGCTGGGCGTGACGGATTACTACGAGTGCGGGCCGGGTGCGGTGCTGGCTGGCTT
>DATHOB010000391.1:0-2938 GCA_035485355.1 Opitutales bacterium
GCTGGCTCCCGGCGTTATCGCCGTGGCGGGGGCGGAGAACTTCGGCTCCAGGTCGTATTCGGAAATTTCCCCACCGCGTTTGAGCACGACGGCGTTTTCGCAGAAGTTGCGCAATTCACGCACGTTGCCCGGCCAGTTGTAACGTTGCAAAACGGTCAGCGCGCCGGGGGTAAGGTGGGGCGCGATGAGGTTGTTTTCCTTGGCGAAATGGCGGAGGTAAAAATCCAGAAGCAGGGGCACATCTTCCGCGCGTTCGCGCAGCGGGGGCAGGCGGATGGGCACGACGTGCAGGCGGTAGAACAAATCCTCGCGGAACGCGCCCTTGGCCACGAGCTCGGACAAATCGCGGTGCGTCGCGCAGACCATGCGGACATCCACCGTGATGGGCTTGTTGCTGCCAAGACGCTCGAAGGTGCGGGTTTCCAAAAAGCGCAGGAGCTTGACCTGGGTGGAGGCATCGAGCTCGCCCATTTCGTCGAGAAAGAGCGTGCCGCCATCCGCAGCCTCGAAGCGGCCGATGCGGCGCTCGCTCGCGCCGGTGAACGCGCCTTTTTCGTGACCGAACAATTCGCTTTCCAGCAGGCTGGCCGGGAGCGCGGCGCAATGCACCGTAATAAACGGGCCGCGGGCGCGCGGGCTGTTTTGGTGAATCATCTGCGCGAGGAGCTCTTTGCCGGTGCCGGTTTCGCCGGTGAGCAGCACGGTCGCGCGTGTTGCAGCGGCCTGTTTCACTTTTTCGAGCACGCTGTGCAACACGGGGGAATTGCCGATGATGTTTTGGAAGCCATACTGCTTGTCGAGCCGGGTGTGCAGCGTGGTGTTTTCCGATTGCAGCTTGCGTTCCTGTAGCGCGCGGCGGATTAAAATCTCCAATTTTTCGAGGCTGACCGGCTTGGTGAGAAAATCATAGGCGCCGCGCTTCATCGCCTCGACGGCCGTTTCGACGTTGCCATACGCGGTCATCATCATACACACCGGATGGTAAGGCATTTGCAGCGCCTTCTCGATGACCTTGAGGCCGGATTTACCCGCCATGCGCAAATCCGTCAACACCACGGCGAATTGTTCGGCATCGAGCAGGCGAAAAGCTTCTTCGGCATCAGCCGCCTGGAACACTTCATATTCGCTCTCCAACGCCGCGGCCAAACCGTCACGCGTGTGTTTTTCGTCGTCCACTATGAGGATGCTTTGGGGCATGACTTAAAAGTGCGGTGATTCTTAGTGATTGTAAGTCAGACGCTGATTGTGAGACGTTTTGCCTCACTGGATGGAAGCGCCAACTGACAAAATATGCAAAAATGAGGAAAATGAAAGCTTGGAGTGACATTATTACCCACAAGGAATTTTCGATGCAGTCTTGCTGAAATAGTGATTACTCTTTAAGTTGAATTACTCCTGCGTAATTACCCCCCTTGTTTTATGAACTACCCTCGCTGTGTTGGTTGGTTGTCGTTGAGTTTTATTTTGGCGGATGCCCATGCTGCGTATGCGCCGGGGAACTCGCTTCCACCCCCGCCACCACCGGCCAAGTCGTCGGCGCCCGCGACCGCAAGCGGTTCGGGCACTTCCGCTCCGGCAACGCCACCAGCCAGTGAAATTGTGTTGAGCAATCCCCGCGGGCTGGCGATTGATGCCAAGGGCATTATTTACATCGGCGATTTTGACAATGGCGTGATTGATAAAATGACGCCCGATGGGAAAATTACTTTTCTGGCCGGAGGCGGATCCAACACCAGCAACATGGATGGCAAAGGCGCTGCCGCCACTTTCAATGGCCCGGCGGGACTCGCTGTGGACAAAGATGGCAACGTATTTGTCGCGGACGGGGATAATAACATGGTCCGGAAAATTTCCCCGGCGGGCCAGGTCACGACCCTTGCCGGAAGCGCGAGTGCGAGTGCGGCGGTGCAACTGCAGGGGCCGATGGGCGTGGCGGTGGACGCCAAGGGCAATGTGTATGTGGCGGAAACCCACGGCAACACGGTGCGCAAAATTTCTTCCGACGGCACCATGACGACGTTTGTCGGAAAAACCGGTGCGGAAAATACCGGTTCAATGGATGGCAAAGGCGCCGCCGCCCGCTTTGGCCAGCCGCGAGCAATTGCGGTGGATAGTGCGGGGGTCGTTTATATTGCGGATGAACAGTATGGCACGGTGCGCAAAATCGCGACGGACGGAACGGTGAGCACCTTGGCGGGCGATGCGTCGGGGGCAACCACTTCGAGCAAAGACGGAGTGGGGACGAAGGCCGGCATCACCAGCCCACGCGGAATTGCGGTGGATGCGAAGGACAATGTGTATGTCGCCGACACCGATAACGGCGCAATTCGCAAAATCACCCCTGACGGAACCGTCACCACCTTCGCGGGAAAAATCGGTGAGGCGGGATTTGTCGATGGCAAGGGCGCCGCAGCGCGGTTTGCCGGGCCGCGCGGCATTGCGGTGGACAAGGATGGAAATATTTATGTCGCCGATTCGGACAATGGCGCGATCCGCAAAATCACTCCGGACGGGACGGTGACGACGCTGGGGAAGACAGCACCAGCGCCCGAATCCGTTGCACCGCCAATCTCAAAACCCTAAGCCCAAATCCTGACGATGAGATTTCCCCATCCAAGATACTGCTTTGTGGGAATGGTGTGCGGCTTGTGCGCTCAAGCGGCGGACTTGCCAAGCCCACCAGTATCGGCGCCGGTGTCGTCAACAAATAATGCCACGGTGCAAGCTTCTGGAAGCAATGCTCAACCGATGGCCATAACCCTGCCGGTGCCACCGATGCAGAATCCACGCAGTGTGGCGCTCGCCAAAGATGGAAGTTTACGCATTGTGGATTACAGCAATGGGAATGTTTACAAACTGGATGCGCGTGGCACGCTGAGTGCCATAGCCAACAAGTCGGAAGACGGTCGGCGGTTCTTGTACGCTTCAGATTTGGTGA
>DATHOB010000392.1:0-3311 GCA_035485355.1 Opitutales bacterium
TTCCGCACCCATCTTCAAATCAAACCAGGTGTGGCTCGCAAAACGTGTAATCCATGGCTCAGTGCTGGGGATGCGCACGCTCTTGACTACGACGAGGTAGTTTGCGTCCTTGGGCAGCGTGGATGGCGGCATTCCTGCGCATCCAGCAAGCGTTAATGCTGCGACGGTAAGAATCCAACGCAATTTCACGACGGCAATAAACTATGCCAGGTTCTTTTCCACAAACGCTTCGCCAAAAATTTCCTGGTAGGTACGCCGGAAGGCCTCGCCATCAATGCGGGAATAAGTGTTTTCCTCGTTGGCTTTGCCGGCTTGGTAAACTGCTTTGCAGATCCAGTGCTGCTTGGCAAAGGAGTCGGCATACAGCGTGAAGGTGGCGTCCTTGTTTTTCGCGGAGAGTTCCTTGATGTCCTTGAAGCTGGGTTCCCATTCCACGGTGAAGACAATGCGTCCGGCGGAATCCTCCACGGCGGCGGGGTCTTTGGACTGGGCGAAGCCCAGCGCGGCGGCGCGCGCGGCGCCCGTGGCCGCCGGATTGGCGGAGGTGATGGCGAGAAGATTGCGGACAGCGTTTTTCATAAAGAGTGAAGTCGGAAGTGTGCAGTGGAGAGTTCCAAGTTACAAGAGCAGAGGAGGGATGGCAGATTTTGGGTTCAATTTCACATCCTGCACTTCGCCATTCTCGCGTGGCAATTTACGGTTATTTTAACGCCCAAAGGGCATTCCCCCGGGCCCGCCCATCCCGCCCATTTTGCGGCTCATCTCGGCCATCATGCGCTTGCCTTTGCCACCCTTGAACATTTTCAGCATCTTGCGCATTTCCTCGAATTGCTTGAGCAATTGGTTCACATCGCGCACTTCGACGCCCGAGCCTTTTGCGATACGCATCCGGCGCGCGCCGTTGAGCAACTGGGGTTTTTGCCGTTCGAGTGGTGTCATGGAGAGGATGATGGCCTCGGTGCGCTTCAACTTATTTTCCTCAGCGTCGCCAACTTCGAACTGGCCCATGCCCGGCATCATCTTCATCACACTGCCCAGCGACCCGAGTTTTTTCATCTGGCGCATTTGCGCGAGAAAATCCTCCAAATTCATGTCCGCCGATTTCATTTTCTCGGCGAGGCGCTCCGTCTCGGCCTGATCCAGGTTCTCCTGCGCCTTTTCGACGAGCGAGACGACATCACCCATGCCGAGTATGCGCTGGGCCATGCGGTCGGGGTGGAAGACATCAAAGTCCGCCGTTTTTTCACCTATGCCCGCGAACTTGATGGGAACGCCCGTGATGGACTTCATGGACAACGCCGCGCCGCCGCGGGCGTCACCGTCGAGCTTGGTGAGCACGATGCCGGTCAGCTTCAAGGCCTCGTGGAAGGCGCGTGCAACATTCACCGCTTCCTGGCCGAGGGCGGCGTCGGCCACCAGCAGAATTTCGTGCGGTTGGACGACTTCACTGACGCGCTTGATTTCCTCAATCAAATCCTCCGCGATTTGCAGGCGGCCAGCAGTGTCGAAAATAAGCGCATCGGGTGCTCCGGTTTTGATCGCTGCGACGTGGGCCAGCGCCTCACGGGCGATTTTGGGCACGTCCTTGGTGGTGCGGTCGGCAAAAAAGGCGAGGCTCTCGGCTTTGGCCAGAGTTTCCAACTGGTCAATGGCGGCCGGGCGTTGAGCATCGCAGGCGACCAACAGGGGCGTGTAGCCGCGTTTGCGCAAGAGCTTTCCCAGCTTGGCGGCGGAGGTCGTCTTGCCGGAGCCTTGCAAACCCACGAGCAGGATACGCAAGGGGCGCGCTGTCGAAAATTCCGCCGCGCCTTCACCGAGCAAGCGCACCAGTTCGTCATTGATAACCTTGACCACTTGCTGCCCGGGAGAGACCGACTGAATGACATCCTGCCCGGCGCATTGCTGTTGCACCCGCTCGACAAATTCGCGCGCAACCTTGAAGTGTACGTCCGCCGCGAGCAAGGCGGTGCGCACCTCTGCGAGAGCCTCGGCGGTGTTTTCGGGCGTGAGCTTGGCCAGACCGCGCAATCGGCGCAGGGCATGGCTCATCCGGTCGGTCAGGGTTTCAAACATGGCGCGTAAAGGTGGAGCATGGGGAGATTTCTTGCGATAAGCAACTCTAGCCCGCTAGCACGCAGTCATAATTTCACCGCAATTTCACCGCATCTTTGCCTGCGCCCCTTGCGGGCGAGCCCCAAGTTGGGATAGGCTAGGGCGTCAATTTCACCCATGCCTACTCCTGTTAACCCGCCGCCTGCGCGTATCATCGACCTGGGGGAAAACCTGCGGGGGCCGCTGCAACGGGCGTTGTACAACATGGTGCGTTCGCCGGTGGAATCATTTTTGGCCGTCGATTCGTTCAATGCGCTGTATCGCGATGTCCACTCGCAAACTCCGGAGGAGAATTTCTTCATCCGCACCCTGCGCACACTCGAAGTGGGCTACGCAGTTTCCGCGGAAGATATCGCGCGGATTCCGCGCACCGGCCCGCTCATTGTGGTGGCCAATCATCCCTTTGGTGGGCTGGACGGGCTGGCCTTGGCTGCGCTGATTTCCTCGCTACGCAATGATGTGCGCATGATTTCCAATTTTATGCTGTTGCGCGTGCCGGAATTGCGTCCGTGGATTTTTCCGGTGGATCCGTTTCACCAATCGGGCTCGGCGCGGCAGAATTTGCAGGGAATGAAAGACGCCATCAAGCATTTGCGCGCGGGCGGTTGCATCAACACATTTCCGAGCGGGACGGTGTCGCACCTCCGCCTGAGTGAGCGGCAGGTGACGGACCCGGCGTGGAACACTCATGTGGCCCGGCTGGCCCGAGCGGCGGCAGCCACAGTGCTCCCCGTGTATTTCGATGGAAATAACAGCGCCTTGTTTCAATTGCTGGGCTTGGTCCACCCGCGGTTGCGCACCGCGATGTTGCCGCGCGAGTTGATGCGCCAGCGCGCCCACACGCTCTCCCTGCGCATCGGGCAGCCGATTCCGTTTGCGCGATTAGATGTCTTTCCCACCGATGAGGCGATGACGGAATTTCTGCGCCTGAGCACCTATTTGCTGCGGAACCGCGGGGGCAAAGCAGCCCGCCAGCGTTTTCCGGTGCCTTTGAACCTATCGTTCCCGCGCAAGCCGCAACGCAAAATGGCGGATATTGCTCCGGCGGTTCCACCGGAAGATTTGGCGCAGGATTTCGCCAATCTGCCCAAAAGCCAGATTCTGTTGGAACACGCGTCCTTTGCCGTGGCCTATGCCTATGCCGAGCAGATCCCCTTCATTATGCTGGAGATCGCGCGCTTGCGGGAGGTGACGTTTCG
>DATHOB010000393.1:0-5810 GCA_035485355.1 Opitutales bacterium
ATGTCATTGAGCGCCAGCGCAACGCGCCCGTCTGCCGCCTGCGCACGGAGCAGCGTGCGCCGCGCCAGGTGGTACTCGCCATCCAGCAATCGCGTCAAAGTCGTTTTCACGTCGCGCACCGAAATCGTGGCCAGAAAGCCCAGTTTGCCCCGGTTGATGCCGAAGACCGGCACTTGCGCGTTCACCGCCTCGCGCACCACGCTCAAAATGGTCCCGTCGCCGCCCAGCACGCAGCACGCATCCTGTTGCTGGAGAAATCCATCGGGGATCGGAAATTTGTCGGTCACTTTGACTTTGACCTTTTTCGCGCGTGCCAGTTTGGCCAATTCCTCGGCCAGCGCGCCCGCGCCCGGTTTGGCGCGGTTGACGACAAACGCCAGGCGGCGCAGCGGCGGCGAAGTGGGGGAGGGCATGGGTTTATTCAATCGCGGAGTTGGCCGGGCGGGAAGGGAAAAATTAACCGGAAGAATTCAGGTTTTTCCCAGACCAATCAAAAATTCGGCATTTCCATCGCCACCCTTTAACGGCGATTCCATTTCGCCAAACATATTTGCGCCCGGCAATTCCGTCGCGCAAAATGTTTTGATATTATTTAACACCCGTTGATGGATTAAGGTGTCCCGGATAATTCCCCGGCCGATGGAGGCCTCCGCCTTTGTCGCCTCGAATTGCGGCTTCACCAGGGCAATTAATATCCCCCCCGGGCGCACGCGCGCCCACGCCGACGGCAGCACTTTGGTGAGGGAAATAAACGACACGTCCATCACCACCACTTCGTATTGCTCATGCGGCAATTTCACGCCGTCCAAATTCCGCGCGTTGATTTTTTCCATATTGGTCACGCGCGCATCGCCCCGCAATTTCCCGTGCAGTTGCGCATGGCCGACATCAACGCATGTCACCTCCGCCGCCCCGCGCTGCAACAGGCAATCGGTGAACCCACCGGTGGACGCGCCAATATCCAGTGCGTGCGCGCCCGTCACATTCACCGCAAATGTTTCCAAAAACCCTTCCAGCTTTTCACCGCCCCGGCTCACAAATCGCTGGGGTTGGGCCACGGTCAATGGCGTGTCCGATGCCACGAGTTGCCCTGCCTTGGCGATGACATCGTCCGGCCCGCGCCGCACCTGCCCGGCCAGAATGAGTGCCTGCGCCTGGGTGCGGCTCCCCGCCAGCCCGCGCTCGACGAGCAATTGATCGGCGCGGATACGTTGCGGGACTTGTTTGCTCATAAAAGGAAATTTCACCGTAAAGCCGCTCCGAGCGCAAAGAAAGTTTTCCAAAAAACCGACATGTAATTATGCCAATGGATTTGGTTATTTGTTCAAAAATACACAACTGCTCAAGAAATCACTAAAATAGGGCAAAAAAGTCACAAAAATGTCGAGAAAAGGCGTTGACGTGGGGCAATATGATGGCATTGTGGAGGAATAGTAAGCCATTGTGGGGGAAACAACGGCTTCTTAAGACGCTCATGACCACGCCAAGCAACGGCTCTTTTGTTGGCACGTATCGACATCTGCTCGATACGAAGGGTCGCCTTACCATCCCCGCCCGCTGGCGCTTTTCGGGGGATGACGACGCTGCCACCTTTTTGGGCCTGCCGAACAAGGATGGCAGTATCACGGTGTATCCACCCAAGATGGTTGAGCAAATTCGCGCCAAGGTCGAAGCCGCCGGCGGCCCCATGGGTAATCCGCAGGAATCGGACGCTTTGGCCAAGGTGCTCGCCAACGCCGATTACTTCGGTTGCGACGCCCAAGGCCGCATCAGCATTCCCGAAAAATTGCGCCGCTTTGCCGGGCTGACCAAGGGCGTCGCCCTGGTGGGCCGCATGACCACTTTTTCCCTCTGGTCGCCCGAGCTTTGCCCGGTGCCCGAGGAAATCACCCGCGACACCCTCAACTCCGACTCTCAAACCCTGCAAAAATTCGGGCTCTAAGCGCGTTCCCGCGCCTTCGGCTCTGCTCTTTTCCGTCATCGTCATCATTTCGCCACATTACCGAAATCCTTTTCAACCTAAACAACAAAACCATGAGCCACACCTTGCACGATTCGGCCAACCGCTCTCTGCATCGTCCATTGCGGGGCGACGCCGAGCCTTGGCAATACGTGGGCGTTTCCATGCCCTCGCGGTCCTTGTTTGACCCCGCGGCCCGCCGCGTGCGCCGCCGCCCTTCCCTCAAAGTCAACGCCGCCGGCTGGCGGACTTTACTCAATGTTCTGCGGATTAGATAATCCCCCGCACTCACGCACCAAAGGACCGGGTTCGGCCTCGCTGAACCCCGGCCCCGCCGGGCTGCGCGCCGGCTCGGAACCCGTTTTCAGCCATGCGCCCGTGTTGGTTAAGGAATTGTTGGCTTGTTTGCAGCAGAACCAGGTGGAAGGCCCGCGGCATTTTCTCGACTGCACTTTTGGCGGCGGCGGTCACACCCGCGCCATTTTGGAGGCCGACCCCGTGGCCCGCGTCACCGCCTTGGATCGCGACCCGGCCGCCCAACGCCGTGCTGCCGCCTTGATGGTGGAATTTCCTGGTCGGCTCGAATTTCGCGACCTGCCCTTTTCCCGGATGGATGAACTGACTGAAACCAGACATGCCGGGGTCGTCTTCGACCTCGGTGTGTCCTCTTTCCAACTCGATGAGGCCGCGCGCGGGTTTTCCTTCCGCCTCGCGGCCCCGGCGGATATGCGCCTCGACCCGCGCACCGGCATGCCCGCCGCACAATTCCTTGAAGAAGCCAGCCGCGAGCAACTCGTTGCCGCCGTGCGCGACGCCGGTGAGGAACCCCGCTGGAAGCGCGTCGTCGAAGCCATCTTGCGCTCCCGCGGCACGGGTCGCCTGGCGCGCACCGATACGCTGGCCGACCTCGTCGCCGAGGCCGTCGGTGGTCCTCCGGGGCGCACACACCCCGCCACCCGCACTTTCCAAGGTCTGCGTATCACGCTCAACGAGGAACTCGACGAACTTTCCACCGCTTTGCCCAAAGCGGTGGCGCGTCTGGCTCCTGGCGGCGTGCTGGCCGTCATCAGCTTTCATTCGCTCGAAGACCGCATCTCCAAGCGCTTTCTCAACCGCCTCTGTGGCCGGGCCGAACACGCTGGTGATTCCACTCCGGTGCAAGACCGCCATCCGCAGGCGGAACTGCTTACGCGCCGGCCCGCCAGCGCGGGCGAAGCCGAATTGTCGGCGAATCCGCGCAGCCGCTCCGCCCACCTCCGCGCCGCGCGGATGCTCGGCGGCACAGCGCGCGTTTCGCTCGGGTAAATCTGCATTTCTAACATCCTCCGATCACGAATTTACAATATCATTTTTCTACAACAAACAATCTTCCTTATCTAACTCTAATTATTTAAACCCATGCGCGAAAACACTCCCATCTGGCTGCGGTTGCTCCCCCTCATGCTGTGCTTGTTGCTCCTGACCGGGGCGGCGGGCGCGGCGCTGACGGTCGTCCACCTTCGCGAAGAAGAAGCCCGGCTTGCGTCCTCCATTTTGGCCATTGAGGGCAAAATCAAATCCACCGACCGCCAAACGCAGGAGATGACGGCGGCAGTCGCCTCGGCCCAGCAGCCGGATGCACTGCGCGCGCGCATTGGCAACCTCTTGGCGCCGATGACCGAGAAGCAGATCGTCTGGGTAAATCCGGGCGTTGGCGTCCCGCCCGTCGAGGCGCTCCGTCCGCCGGTTGCCGCGAATTTTGATAATTCCCGCCTCGCCACCCTCGACACCGCTTCGTCGCCCAATTTGTTTCGATGAGCCGCGCCTTCGTATCTCCCCGCCGCTTTGGCTCGATGACGGTCGTCATCCTGCTGGGGTTCACCGCGGTCTTTGGGCGGCTATTTGACCTGCATGTCCTGCAGCGCCCGCAATTGCTCGAAGTCGCCCGCAAGGAACGCGACAAGTTTGATGTGCTTTCTTCCCGCCGGGGCGACGTGCTCGACCAGCACGGTTACCCGCTGGCCACCACGCGCACCTTGGTCGAAGTCGGCGTGGATCCAACAATTGTCGAGTTGACTGACAAGGAAAAAGCCAAGTGGCCGCAGCTCGCGCAGCTCTTGGGGGTGCCGCTGGCAAACATTGAGCAAATTTTCACGAACATCCAATATAAGGAAGAGGACACTGACGCTGGCACCGAACAAAAAGCAATCACTTGGAAAGTGCTCAACCCTGGCCTCGAGCCTTCGGTTTACGACCAGGTGACCGCGCTAAAAATCAAAGGGGTGTACGGCAATCTCAAATACCAGCGCGTGTATCCGGGTGGCCAGTTGGCTTCCCACGTTCTCGGTTATTTGAACACCACTGGCGAGCCCCAGGCGGGCATTGAATCAGCAATGGATTTTTACCTGCGCGGCCAGGACGGCTGGCGCGAAACCGAGCAGGACGGCCACCACCACGAGCTGGACCAGTACAGCCGGGAGGTCAAACCCACGGATGGGCTCAATGTCGAGCTGACGATTGACATGCGCCTGCAGGATTACGCCGAGCAGGCCGTCGCCCGTCTCGTAAAAGAATACCAGCCCCAGGGCGTGACCATTATCATGAGCGAACCGACTTCGGGTGAAATCCTCGCGCTGGCCAACTACCCAACCTACGATCCCAACCACTACGGCGATTTTCCGCCGGTCAATTTGATCAACCGTGCGCTGGGTGATGTCTATGAACCCGGCTCGACCTTTAAAATTGTCACCGCCGCCGCCGCGCTGAATGAGGGCGTCGTTCAACCCACGGACACTTTTGATTGCTCGAAACCGACGATTGACGTCAATGGCCGCACGCTGAAACTGCCCGATGATGCCGAGCAACTCGGCGTGCTTACGGTCGAGCAAATCGTTGCGCAATCTTCCAACCGTGGCGCGGCCAACATCGGGGTTAAACTCGGTGCCACCCGCTTGCACGATTACGCCGTCGCCTTTGGTTTCGGCCAAAAAACTGATTTGATGGGCAGCCTGCCGGGCGAATCCCGCGGGGTGTTGCATCCGGTTAAGGATTTCAGCCTGGATAATCTCCTTATCACCCGCGTGCCCATGGGGCACGGTGTGGATGCCACCGCCTTGCAAGTGCACCAGGCGATGTCCGTCATCGCCAACCATGGCGTGATGATGGGGCCGCATATTGTCCGCAAAGTTACGGATGCCAAGGGCGCGACCGTCGTCGAATTTCTTCCCAAGGCTGAACGGCGCGTCATCTCGGTCAACACGGCCGAAACCATGAATGAAATGCTTTGCGAAGTCGTCAAGGAGGGCACGGCCACCAAAGCCAGTCTGCAGGATATCACAGTTGCTGGAAAAACCGGCACGACCGAGAAAATCATTGATGGTAAATATTCGACGCAGCACCACGTCGCCACTTTCTCAGGATACCTGCCCGCCGAGCGCCCGCGCCTCGTCATCACTGTGATTGTGGACGACGCTAATACCCATGGTCAGGGTACTGCCTTCGGCGGCAAAGTTTCCGCCGCAGCCTTTCAACTGCTTGCGACGGATGCGGTAAACTATTTGGGCATTTTGCCCTACAACCAAGCCACCAGCGGGCATACCAACCTCGTGGCGATGAAAGGAGACAATCTTGATTGGTTTCGCTAATCTTGAAAACAGCCTCGGAGTCAGCCCCTTCTTGCTGGCCGCGCGCCTCGCGGCCGTGGCGGAGGGCGAACGCCGTGGGCGCGCACGCATGGAACTCTCGCTGAAAAATCTGCTCGCCGGCACCACCGTCATCGCCTGGCGCGGCGATGCGGACCGCCCTGTCACCAGTTTGGTGACGGACAGCCGCCGCGTGACTCCCGGTGCGTTGTTCTTCGCGCTCGAAGGCG
>DATHOB010000394.1:0-5112 GCA_035485355.1 Opitutales bacterium
CGCAGTGGAGGCGTCCAATTGTGCGGCCCAGGCGGCGGCGGCGGCCGGGTCGTCCCGCGCCCAAGTGCGCGCGACTTGCGCGGCGGCGGTGGCTTGCTGGGTGGGGTCGGTCATAGAGGCGACATATTTCGACGCGTCACCCGGCGCGAGTTGCGCCCATTGGTTCATCAATTCCGCATTGGCCGTCGCCGACTGCGCGGCGGGCAAGGAAGAGAACATGGTCAATGCCTGGGTGAAATTTCCGTTGCTGGCCAGCGCATCGGCCACGGCTTGGAGACCCTGGCGTTGGACTTGCGCGTTCAAAGTGGTGTTCGTGTCCAGACCTTGGACATAGCTGAGCGCGCCAGCCGGGTCGTCCGCGGCATAACCCTGGAGAGTCGCGCGGTAGCGGCGGGCCATCAATTGGTTGGGCAATGCCTCGCTCGAATCCGTCATGAAGGCAAGGGCCGCCTTCGGGTCGCTTGCGGCCAGGGCCTTGAGCGCGCCATCCACGCCGGTTTCCCGCGCGCGCGGGTCGGCCACATTAGTGTAATCTTTAAGGTAGCCCTGTGGGTCGCGTGCAGACCAGGAAGCAATCATTGCAGCAATCATTGCGTCCCGCGGCTGTCCGCCTTCCATTTTTTCCAATTCATCGAGCAGTCCCGGGCATTGGGCGGGGTCGAGGCCGTCCGCCCAAGCCTTGAGCGCGTCGGCATCGGGCCGTTTGCCTTTCATGGCTTCCAGGTCTTTGGTGGTGGGAACCGCTTGGTTGATGGTGTTGAGAATGATGGCGGAGCCATGGTCCGTCAGCGTCTTGTTGCGATTGTTGGCGGCGGTGTTTTTGTTGGAAGCCGAGCCGCCGTGGGAGATGCCGGCCCAATATGCCGCGCCCGCGGTGGCAAACCAAACCAGCGCCAGCACGACCATTTTGAATTTCGAGGATTTCATGGGGAATGGGGGTTTACGAATCTAATTTGGATAATGAAAATAATCGGGAAATTGGAGAACGGCCAAGCCAGGGAAAAATCAAAAGCAAACAGGGGTGTGAACAGCCAAAGGGGAAAGGCTAGACAGGGGGGAGCTAAGGTTGCGACTTTTTTTCGAAGCCGTCAAACGCAAGTTTGAACTTATATTCTGCGCCCAAAACTACCAGCTTACCGAGAAATTACGGGGCGATCGTTGGTATCGTGGTCGATGGGACGAGCTGTACGTCGGGAATGGTTTCGGTAGTGCCGTCTGGGTCGGTGAGGTTGAGGGTGCGGGAGCCATTTGCAGCTTTTGTCAACGTGGGTGTAAAGGGCGCTGGCTGGATTTCCGTGGTGCCGTTGCTGTAGATGGCAGTCATGGTGCCATCCCCATTGACTTGAAATGCCTGGGGTACGCTGTCGGAAATAGTCACCGTGCTCCCATCGGCACCACGCAGGGTTTGGGTGCCATCGCCGTTGTCCGTCATGGTTCCTTGCTGAATTTCCGGCAAATGCGGGATGACTTGCAAGTTTGCGAGGTCGGCTGGTGGCAGATCCCTCAATCCCGCGAGTGGGGTCGGTTGGTCGGCGACAGCATCCGTATTTTCTGGCAGGGCAGGGCTTAGCTTGTCACCTACGGGAGCGGCTGGTTGGCTGGGTGCCGCGATTTGCGCGGCCGCCAGTCGCGTAACTAGTGTCGGCGGCGAGGCTTTGGCCAAGACCGGAGTACTGATGTCCACCGACGCAGATCGCCACCACCATGCCAAGCCGAGGGCGAGGATGAGGAGCAAGCCGATGGCGAGGCGGCGGGTGCGCACGGGTAAGACGGGTGAACTGCTATACGGTAAGACACCCGCGGCCATACTGAAAGAACAACTTATTTCCTGCTCTTTTAATAAAAAATCCGCCGAACGGCCAAGCGTCCGGCGGATTGATAAAAAACTCGAGGTTGGGTTGCGCGCCTTACGGTGAAGGTGGAGCGGTTATGATCATCACATTCGCATTTGAGTTGCTACTCTGCGCATCGGGTGTGGATGTTACTCGCACGCTCGTGGCTTGGCCATCGGCGGATTTATTCATGATAACCGTCTCCCCATTGGGGCCGGTATAAGTGTTGGTGGTGCTGCTATCGGCGTTGACTTCACTCGAATCTGGCGTGCCCAAATTTTCCTGGTTTCCTTGGTTCAAAGTCGCCATAAATTTGGCCGTGGCCATGGGATTAAGACCACCGGCCGAGTTGGATTGGATCGTCACTCTGCGGTTAGTCGAGGCCGAAGCATTGCCGGGCAAGGCGAGCACCCCATTGGTCACCACCGAGGAGGTTAGGATATTCGGCGAACTGGTCCAAGTCAGATTCCCCGAATTAATGCTGGAGTCTCCACTATTGGCAAACGGATCGGGTGTCGGATCACTGGCGGGCACATCGCCACCCGCAGGCACGGGGGCGGCCACAGGCGCAGCGACTTTGACTGGGTTGACCGCCATCGGCGTCGGAGAATTGGTTTGATACACCAGCGGGTGGGTGTTGGGCACTGCTGTGGGCACATTGGCCGCCAGGGTCGGCACGGCAGTAGACGTGTTTTTTATAATCAACACGGCGGCGATGCTGCCGACTGCGGCAACCGCGGCAAATCCTAGGGCGAGTTTGGTGGTCATGATGGTTTTGAGGGTGGCGAGTGTTAAGGAAGTTTTGGCGGCCAAGGCGGCATTGCCCAGCGCTTGCGCCGAGATGCAAGCGGCCATTCCGGGGGTGGACACGGTTACCGGGCTGGCTTCCAAAGTGCTGCCCAGTGCGGCGGCGGAAGCGACGGTCACTCCCGAGCGAATGAGGATGCCGCGCAATCTCTCCAACGCGCGGCCCAGACGTTTCTGCGCCGCGCTTTCCGACGCGCCGAGGGCGGTGCCCACACTGCGCACATCGCATTGCTGGTAATAGCGCAGGACGATAGCGTCTCGGTCTGCGGCGTCGAGGCGGTTGAGCGCGGCATCGAGCACCGGGGCCAGCTCCAGCCAGTGGGCGTCCTGGCCGGTGTTGTCATTGATCGTGTTGATTTCCATGGCGGTCCTTTCGCGGTGGCGGCGGCGGTTTTCGGAGCGGAGGGCTTTGAGCGCGGTGTAGCAGGTATGCCGGTGCAGCCAACCGCCGACGACCACGCCCTCCGGCAATGCACCCGCCTTGCGGGCCAAATGGGTGAAGACCAGTTGCGTCACATCCTGCGCGAGGTGGACGTTCCCCCCGGTCATGCGCCGCGCGGTAGAGTTGACCAAGGCAACATACCGCTCCACCAATTCCCGAAAGGCCGCTTCCGACCCCTCGCGGGCATACCGTCGCAGCAATGGCGCGTCATCATTCATCTTGCCGTTCATACTATATATAAAACCCGCCCGGACGCAAATCTCCCAACAGACATTACACCTTCCCGGCAAATTTCTCCTCAAACCGCTCCGCCTTCACCGCCATGCCCGAGGCCGCGTCAATTTCCACCAGGCAGCCGCACAGGCGCACGTCGCCCTCGGCCACTTCGCTTTTGCGCGGCATCCCATCCAGAAAACGCGCGATGCCCGCCTGGATGTCGCGCCCGATTACCGACGCATACGGCCCGGTCATGCCCAAATCGCTCTGGTAGGCCGTGCCGCGCGGGCGCAACGTCGTGTCGGCGGTCGGAATATGCGTGTGCGAGCCCAGCACCGCCGCGCACCGCCCGTCGAGATACCAGCCCAGCGCCACTTTTTCCGACGTCGCCTCCATGTGCGCCTCGACCATCCACGCCTCGGCCTCCGCGCCGTGTTCGCGCAGCAATTTGTCCGCCGTCACAAACGGGCAGTCCGACTTCATGTTGATAAAATTGCGCCCCAGCACCGTGAACACCCCCAGCCGGAAACCGCTCGCCGCGGTCACCACCAGATACGTGCGCCCCGGGCATTGGGGTGGCAGGTTCGCGGGCCGGCACACGCGCTCCAACCCGCCGATTTCCGTGTCAAAATTCCGCTGGTCCCACACATGGTCGCCCAGCGTGATGGCGTCCACCCCCGCGTCCAAAATCTCCTTGGCCAACGCGCCCGAGATGCCCGCGCCCGCAGCGGCGTTCTCGCCATTGGCGACAATCAGGTCCAGGCCCAGTTCCGCGCGCAAGCCCTTCGCGCGCGCCCGCACGGCATCGCGCCCGGGCCGCCCGACAATGTCACCCAAAAACAAAACTTTTGGCATAGGATAGAGGGAGTGTTCTGGTGCTTAGTGCATTAGTGCTTGGTTGATATATAGCAACCGCAAAGGTCGGATAAGCTAGGCTGTTTTCGCCATCATACACAATAACACCATTAACAATGACACTAAAACTCTTCCCTCCTAAAGTCTTGCCTTTTTCCGGCGTTCTGGTTTCTTTGACCGTTTTCCCCCTTTTCCCGCATGTCTTCCTTCATAGTCCTAGCCGATGGCGCTGCGTCGGCCGCCCTGCCCGTTTTCGTGGCCCAGACGGGTACGTCCGCTCCCGCCCCGGCCCCGGCTCCTGCCACCGCTTCCGGCACCGACCTCGGCGCCCCGCAGCCCAGCTTTTTGGGCAGCATGGCCCTGCCGCTTTTGATCCTCGGGGTGATGTTCATCTTCTTCATCGGCCCCCAATCCAAGCGCGCCAAACAACAACAGAAACTGATCGCGGAGCTGACCAATGGCGACAATGTCGTCACCTCCAGCGGCATTTATGGCACCATTGTCGGCGTCAAGCCCGACCGCTTTGTCCTCGAAATCTCCAAAGGCGTGCGCATTGAAATCAACCGCGCCAATGTCGAAATGCGCGCCCCCGACCCCAACGCCGTGGTCGACGACAAAAAAGCCTGAACCGCCCCATCATGAAAAGCAGCATTTACTGGAAAATCGCCTTTTCCCTCCTCGTTCTCCTTTGGGCACTCTGGAATTTGTGGCCCTTGTCCGACACGCCGTTCGACCAATACGTCGTCCAGCGCGCGACTGACAACGTGCCGCAACTGCAGAAAATTGTAAAGCGCGCCCAAGACCTCAACCGCGAAGCCGCCAAGGACGAGACGGATAAACAAGCCGCCCAGCAAGCTGCCGCCGCCGGAAAGCAGACCTACCTGCCCGACGCCGCAAAAGACGACTTCATCACCCGCCACCGCACTTTCTATCTTTCCTTCAAGAGCGTGTGCGAGGACG
>DATHOB010000395.1:0-6844 GCA_035485355.1 Opitutales bacterium
GAGGCTGATCTGGTCGCTGCGCGCGCCTGGTGAGATTTTCACATAAGTGTCGCGGCCCATGAGGACGTTGCCATCGGCGGCAAAAGTGACCCCCATGGAAAACAGCCCCTCGATTTGCACATGGCGGTCGGCGATTTCCGAATCGACCTCGCCGTTTTGTTGGGCGAGGAGTTTGCCCATCGCGCCATAATCCGCGCGCGAAAGCCGGTCGAACAGCACGACACTTTCTATCTTCAGTTTGTCCTGTTGCTTGATGATTTCCGCATCGGTGAAGGGCTGCTCCGCCGGATTGAAAGCTAAAATGAAAATGTCGCGCGCGCGGCCAGTGTCAGGATTTTTGATCGGCAGGCTGCCGAGGTACAAACTTGTGGCATCCGCCACCGACTCGTCACTTTGCGCGGAATAGAGGCGCGCCAACGGAAAATCGTGGCTGCTGCCAAGGTATTCAAATTGCGGGCTGAACAACACCACATCGGCGCGCATCAGCTTAATGGGCGCGACCACCTGCGCGAACAGCGCGGAATTCAAACCCACCTGAAAAAGCATCATCGCCACGGCAACGGTGATGCCCGCGACCGCGACGGCAAAACGCTTTTTCTCCGCCACGAGTTGGCGCCATGCCAGCGGTATGCCGAGCGGAAAAATCCACTCCTTCAGCGGGCGGGCGATACGCCGTGCGGGCCGGGTCATGGGGCGAATTGCACCTTAACTTGTCCGTCGATTAGGTTGGCGGCGGGCGCGGGATTGTCGAGCCGCACCTTGACGAGCACGACCGGTTGGTCGGAAAACACCGTCGGGTCGGTGTTGGGCAAAGTGTTGCCGGCAACCATGGGAGAAATTTCCGTTACCAAGCCGGTCAAGCCATCTTCCGGCAACGCCGAACCGGTGGTCAGGGTTTTCTGACCGACATGCACGCCGGGAATGTCATCGCTGTAAACGAGTGCGTCGACATACATCGCCGAAATGTCGCCGAGTTGCAGGACGCCCGCGGGGCCGACGGCTTCACCCGGATGCGTCATTATGGCGAGAACCTTCCCGGCCGAAGGCGCGCGGACTTCGCTCATGGCGAGTTGCGCGTGGGCGACGGCCAGTGCGGCAGATGCGGCGTCCACCCGTGCTTGCGCGGCGGCGACATCGGCGGCGAGTGCGACTTGTGTGGATTCCAAGAGTTTTCGCGTCGCCGCCGCACTGGCGCGGGCGGTGTAGACCTCGGCTTGAACCGGTGCGAGTTTGGCCAAATCGTCCGACGCCGGTTCAGTAATAAGCGCGGCCTCAGCTTCGCGGGTGTGCTGGGTGGCGAGTGCCGCTTTGTCCTTCGCTTCCGCAACTTGCGCGGCGGCTTCCGCATCGGCCCGGGCTTGGGCCGCTTTGGCTTCCTCCAAACTGGCTGCGGCCAGGGGGCGTTCGGGAGTGCGGGTTTTCGGAATGACGTCGAGTTGGGCTTGGGCCGTCGCCACGGTGGCGGCGGACGCAGCCTGTTCCGCCTGTTGCAAATGCTTGGCGGTTTCCACTCCGGCGAGGGCTGCGGCTTCGGCTAGTTTGGCTTCGTCCCAAGCGAGATGACTCGTGATGGAAGCGAGGTGGGCGTTGGCTTCGGCCACGGCTACGCGTCCTTCCAAATCGGTTAATTGTACTTGGAGTTCCGCCATGGCGCGGGTTTGGGCCGCTTGGGCTTCGGCCAAAGCCGCGGATGCCGTGGCTTGGTCATGCTCGGCGGCAACAACTTGGGCCTGCAACAATGCCCGGCCACTCAAATAGGCAATAGGTTGGCTGACCTCAACCGTGTCACCCGGCTTGACCAGCAATTGCTCCACAATCGCCTGACCATAGGCGCCCGCCGGCGCCGCAACCCGAATTACCCCGCCCGCCGGGACAATGCGACCTTGCGCGGCCACCCCACCGGAATAAGGGGTGGCAGTATTGGGCAGGGAGTGCGTGTGCACGGAGCCCTGCATCCGCCCGGTTGCGGGGGCCAATAGGCCGCCCACGAGCAAAGCGAAACTTACGACTGGCCGCCAGGAATTCGGTCTGGAAATTTTGGAGCGCACGAGTATAAAAGATGTTGTCTATGCGGATGATGCGTGGCGGACAAGGTTAATCCTCGGCACAGTGCTGCCGGTTTTAAATTGTATACCCGCCCCGCCCGCGCGCCCACCCTAAAAACCTTCATGCAAACCGCCGAGGCTTATGCCCGCTGCCTGGCCCTGACCCGCTCCCACTACGAGAATTTTCCCGTGGCGCGGATGGTGCCGCGGCGTTTGCAACCAGCCGTCGCCGCCGTGTATGCGTTTGCCAGGACGGCGGACGATATTGCCGACGAAGGCGTGGACCGACCCGGTGGCGCGATTTTATCCACTGAGGAACGGTTGGTGCGACTGCGCGATTTTGACGACGCCCTGCTCACCAGTGAACTAGGCAAACCCACTCCGCCGGAATGGGACTGGATATTCACCGCCGTCGCCGACACGCGGGCCAAGTATAACCTGCCCATTTCACTCTTTAGGGATTTGCTGTCGGCCTTCACTCAGGATGTGACCGTTAAACGCTATGCGACCTTTGCCGATTTGCGCGATTACTGCCGCCGCAGCGCCAACCCGGTGGGCCGGCTGGTGCTATTGCTGCACGGTTTTAACGACGAAAAACGGTTTGTCGAATCCGATGCCATTTGCACCGCGCTGCAACTGGCAAATTTCTGGCAGGATGTCGCTGTGGACTGGAAAAAAGGCCGGGTGTATGTGCCGCAGGAGGATTGGGGTCGTTTTGGTGTCACCGAAGCGGATTTCAGTGCAGCGACCGCATCGCCGGGGGTGCGTCAATGCCTGCGCTTCCAAGTCGAACGCACACGCGGGTTGTTTGACCAAGGGCGTCCCCTGCCCGCTTCCCTGCCTTTTCCGTTGAATTTTGAAATCCGCATCACCTGGCTCGGCGGTAGCACCATCCTCGACCGCGTCGCCGCACAGGATTACGACTCCCTCCGCGCCCGCCCCACCCTTGGCACGCTCGACAAAGTGCGATTGCTGTTGCGCGGTTTTTTCAGCATTTAAGTGATCCATGGCCTCCGGCGAAACCACTGCGGTCGACGCGCGCCGCCAGTCCAACCTGGCGTTCTCCTTCTTCTGGCTCAAGCCCGAGGAACGCGCCGCCATGTCGGTTTTTTATGACTTTTGCCGCCGTGTGGACGACATTGCGGACGACACCGCCGCGCCGACCGAAACCAAAGCTGCGGCGCTCAACGCCTGGCGCGCGGACCTGGACGCCATCGCCGCAGGGAACGAACCCGCGCAACCATTGGCCAAGGAATTGGCTCCGGTGGTAAAGCGCTTCGGTGTGGCGGTGAAAAATTTGCACGATATCGTGGACGGCGTGGCTCATGACTTGGAGCCGCGTGGATATGCGAATTTCGAGGAGTTGCGGCAATATTGTTATGGCGTGGCCTCGGCCGTCGGCTTGGTTTCGATCCGCATTTTCGGCTGCAAAAATTCGTGCTGTCCGGAATTCGCCGAAAGCCTCGGCTACGCGCTGCAACTCACGAATATTTTGCGCGATGTCGTCGAGGATAAGAAAATCTATGGCCGGGTTTATCTTCCCCGCGACGAGATGGCCGCCTTCGGCGTCACGCCGGAGATGTTGAACGAGCCCAACGCGCACCCGGCCTGCGCCAAATTGTTCCGCCTGCAGTATTTTCGCGCGAAACATTATTTTCACAAAGCCCGGCGGTTGCTCCCCGCCGAGGAGCGCAAAAATTTGGGCGCGGCGCTGATCATGGGCGTGTTTTACGAGGATATCTTGGATAAAATCGCCCATGGCGGATTTCAACTCAGCGAGCAACGCATCCGCATCAGCAAGCTGCGCAAACTGCAATTGGTGACACGGGTCTGGCGCGGGTTGAAAAAGCCGCTGCCCCAACTTGCGCCTCCGGGGCGCGTGGCCGTTTTTGGCGCCGGAGTCGCGGGCTTGAGCGCCGCGCTGATGCTGGCGGAGCAGGGTTTCGCCGTGGATGTTTACGAGGCGAAAAATTTTCCCGGCGGTCGTGCGTCCAGCTTGCGGGATGCGCCGAGTGGGCTGACGCTCGACAACGGCCAGCACATCGTCATGGGCTGCTACCATGCGTTCTTGCGGTTGCTCGGGCGCATCGGCGCGCGCGACCGGCTGGCGGAATCTGCCGGGTTAAGCGTGGATTACGTCGCCCCGGAAGGGAATTGGTCGCGCCTCGCGGCGGCGAGATTGCCTGCGCCATTCCATTTGCTGGCGGGTTTGTTTAATTTCAGTGCGTTAAATTTTGCGGATCGCATTGCTATTTTGCGCATGGGATTGTCGCTGAAATATGATCCGCCGCCCGCGAATTCTGAAACTGCGGCGCAATGGTTAAAGCTCCACTGGCAAACCCCCGGCGCGGTGCGCGCGCTGTGGGAACCGTTCTGCCTCGCGGCCCTCAACGAGCCGCTGGCAACCGCCAGCGCCGTGCTCCTTCGTGAAACCTTGCGGCGTTCCCTGTTCGGCGCCAAGAGCGACTCGGCGATATTTTTCGCCCGCGTGGGCCTGAGCGATTTGTTCCGCCCCGAGGCCGAGCTTTATTTGCGCGCCACCGGCGGCAGCCTGCACTTCGGCACGCAAATCGCCCAATTGAATTTGGCCGACGGTATGGTGAATGCGGAGACCGCCAAAGGCGAAGCCGTTGCCGCCGACCATTTTATTTCCGCGCTGCCGTGGGCGGCGCTGCGTTCGCTGCTGCCGGAAACATCTTCCCTGCGTGCGCAATTGGAAAAGATTTCGCCCGCGGGAATTTTAAACATCCACCTGCTCAGTGACCGGAAATTGTTTGCTGCGCCGTTCGCGGGTCTGCTCGATTCACCGTTTCATTGGGTGTTCGACCGTTCCGACCATTTGCCGCCCGAACGCCAGGGCCGGGAATTTCTCTACGCCGTCACCATGAGCGCGGCGGACGAAGCCTGGCTCGCCCGCAAGAGCGACGACATTTTGTCCGCAGTGCGCGCGGAATTGGCCCGCTATTTCCCCGCCGCCAAAGACGCCAAATTTTTGCGCGAGCTGGTCATCAAAACCAAGGACGCAACCTTTGCCGCCCGGCCCGACGCTGAACCCGCGCGGCCCGGCCCGCGCACGCCGTGGAAGAATTTTTACCTCGCGGGCGATTGGACGGCGACCCAACTGCCGGCTACGCTGGAAGGCGCGGCCCTGAGCGGTGAAGCCGCTGCGCGGGCAATTGACAAACAACAAATCCGTTAAGCGCTTTTGCGCTTTGCTGTGCCGCCATATTCTTTGGTCAACTTGCCCGCGGGAGTATAGATGCCTGCAGCAACCACACTCTTAAACAATTCCTTCGGGGTCATGGACTGAATGCTGCGGGCTACACGGGCATTTAATTCACCCAGCTCATTTTCATTTATGGCAAGGGGCGGCCTACGGACACTGTGGCTGGTTTTATTCATGTCCAAGATTGAATCATTAAAGTGGTGGAGTGTCAATCACCGGGCGGAAATACCCAATAATTGCATTCGCGTCCCTGACGGCAATTTGAATGTGGGATTTTTGCATTATTTTGGAATTCTCGAAAGCGGGCTTGCCCTCTGTAAAAGATCCGCGAACGGTTTGAACAATTCGCTCGCTTTCCTTCTCTCGCATTTCAATCGCAAGATTAATTACAGCGCAATCAAGGTAACGAAGAGCAAAATCCGATGCAGCCTCCCCTTTCGCCTGCCGATTCCCTGGCAGAGAATCCTTGGTGTAATCATGCACCAGGCGCAGAACCTCATAAGCCTGAGGTAAAAGCGCCGTGTTGCGAGTATCGAGCAAATCAAAACAATGACCGAGATTAATGAGTGCGCCAAGCACGGCCGGTCGTTTGATTTTAACTCCATGGGGAGGTGGGTTTTGAGCCCACTCCAAGGCCCGTTGCGGCCCGTGTTCCCAAAAATATATGCCTTTGCCGAGCCAGTCGTAAGCGTTTTTACTAACCTTAAGTTTTTCTCCATGCAGAAGAACCCCACTCACGATGGATTCGTCGCATCCATGATAGGCAATGACCGTTCTTTGGTAATCAAATTGTCCCACAAACAATGAGTATGGTTGGCATGGGTTCGAGTTCAACCCAAAAATCCATCGAGTCGAGTCAAGACGCGTTCTTTGCCCAGCACATGCAGCAGACCGTAAAAACTCGGCCCGACGCTCATGCCGGAGAGCGCGAGGCGGGCGGAGTGAATGTAGTCGGCGGTCTTCACGCCGTGTTGCGCGGCCAGTTCCTGCACGAGTTTCTCGAGCGCGATTTCGGAAAAATCCGCCTGCGTGGCCAGCGCGGTGCGCAATTCCAGGAGTCGCGCGCGCGGGTCGCCGTTTTTGAATAGTTTTTCTTTCGCGGCGGCATCGATCGGGAAATCCTCGCGGAAGAAATAGCCGCAAAAGTGCGGCAGCTCGTCGAGCGCGCGGATTTTCTCCTGGCAGAGCGTGAGCACCGCCTGGAGATAATCCTCCGGGGTTTCCTCATTGATCAACTTGGCCTCGCCGAGAATGGGGCCGCCGATTTGGGCGAGGTTGCCCGGCGTCAGCGCGCGCACATAGTGCGTGTTGAGGAACGCCATCTTTTTCTCGTCGAAGCGCGCGTTGGTCTGGTTGATGCCCGGCAGGTCGAAGATGCGGATGATTTCCTCGATGGGCAGGATTTCGCGGTCGTCCTTGGGCGACCAACCGAGCAGGCACAGGTAATTGCGCACGGCCTCGGGCAGAAAATGCTTTTTTTGGTATTCCTCGATCAATGCGCCCTGGTCGCGCTTGCTCATTTTGCCCGCGCCTTGCGTCTTGAGGATGAGCGGAATGTGCGCGTATTGCGGCA
>DATHOB010000396.1:0-10938 GCA_035485355.1 Opitutales bacterium
GATGGGATTCACATAGGCGTAAGTGGCGACCTTGGCGGGCGCGCAATGGGCGAGCAGCCAGACAAAGGCGCTGAAGCCCACGATGGCGCCAAAGAAAACCAGATAGGCGAACGCGATGAGCGGCGGCGCGGTAAAGTGCGCGGGTTGAACATGCGCCCATTCACCGTGCAAAGTGCCCACGAGACCGTTGGCCGCGCCGCCACACAACATTTGCGCGGCGGTGGACATCCAGGGGGAATGGGATGATGTGTGATATTTATTATAGATGGAACCGGCGGCCCAGAAGGCGCAGGCGAGCACTAGGGCGGTGGCGCCCGCCAGCGAGGTTGCATCGCCGTTCGCATCGTGTTTCCCAAACACCAGCAACGCCACGCCACCGGTGCCGACGAGAATGCCGAGCACGGTGTTCCAGCGCGGGTAACGGCCGCCGGGGCGCACGGTGTCGAACAGGGCAAACCAAATCGGCGAGGAGGCGAGAATCAGCGCCGCGAGGCTGGAATTAACCGTTTGCTCGGCCCAGCACACGAGACCGTTGCCGAGCAACAGCAGGGAGCCGCTGATGGCCGCCTCCTTCCACTGCCGCTTATTGGGCCGGCGCACTCCGCGCCAGGCGAGCCAGCCAAACATCAAACTCCCGGCGAGCAGATAACGGCAGCACGCAAAGAGAAACGGCGGAAACGCCGCGACGCCCACCCGGATGGCGAGATAGGTGGAGCCCCAAAAGATGTAAACCGCGGCAAACGCGGCGATGATCTGGACGCGCGAAGCAGGTGGTTGGTTGGCAGGGATGCTCATGGATGGGGTGGGTAATCCGGGAACATCAAACGACGGGAAAGAAAAAACCCGCCGGCAGATGCTCGGCGGGTGGGAGGAAAATTTTAAAAAATCAGCCTCAGGACCGCAACGAGCCGGATGCATGCGCAACCCACGCCTTCGCCGTCTTGACGGTGTGGCGGGCCGGAGCGGTCAGCAAACGATTGAGCGGGAGGGTCATTTAATAATGATTAAGTTAAGTGGTGGGCCACGGGACGTCAAGTACGGGGATGCAGCGGGAAATACCCCATTTAAGCCTACTGAGGATTTTTATTAGCGGATTACGGTGAAGGCCCCAATTTACGTTTTTGTAAAATGGGAGTATAGTTGAGGCGATACACGGAATCAATTTTCCAATCCTCCCATCCCCATGAGCACCGCAACCTTAAATTCGACTCCGAGCCTCGCGGCCAAAACCCCGGCCAAAACCTCTCCGGCGACCGCGCCACAGGTAATCAAACCCGCACCCGCAGCCCCAAAAACAGAGTCGCCGGTTCGGCCTAAAGAGAAAAACCATATCGTCGCGAAAGTCGATGTCGGCTGGGGCAACACGGTTTATTTGCGCGGAGTCGGCGGCGGATTGAGTTGGGATGTGGGCGTGCCAATGACCTGCCTGGTGGATGATGAATGGGTATGGTCCTATTGCGAAGAAAACCCGCCGCGGGAAATCAAGTTTTTGCGCAACGACACCGACTGGGCTGTGGGCGACAATCAAGTGGTGCTCTTCGAAAAAGTGCAGTGGTGCGTACCGCGGTTTCCGTAGCGTATCCGTTTGGTGATGATAATCCGCAACGGGCGCAGCAAGACTGCGCCCCTACAGGCATCTTCGGAGAGGCTAAAGGAATTTTTTCCAGCGGGCGATTTGCGCGGCGGTTTGCTTGGGGCCGGGCATGCCGGGTTGCTCGCGGACGGCGAGCGCGCGCGACACATTGAAAATATTCCGCCACTCTTTGCCGAGTGGGGGCGCGATTTTGCGGGCGGCAGCCTCGGGAATTTTATCGAGGGGCGTTTTAGATTTTTCCGCGAGGGCGACGAGCGCGCCGACGGCGTGATGCGCGTCGCGGAAGGGCACGCCTTGCATAACCAAGTGGTCGGCGAGGTCGGTGGCGAGCAGGAGCGGGTCGCTCGCGGCGGCGGCGCAGGCGGCAGCGTTGACTTCCAGCCCGGCGAGGACTTGCGCGAGCACTTGCAGGCCGAGCGAGAGTTGGTCGAATGAGTCGAACACGGGAGGCTTGTCCTCCTGCAAATCGCGATTGTAGGTGAGCGGCAGGCCTTTGATGAGGATGAGCAGCGTTTGCAGATTGCCTTGCAGGCGCGCGGACTTCCCGCGCAGGAGCTCGAGCGCGTCCGGATTTTTTTTCTGCGGCATGAGGCTGGAGCCAGTGGTGAAGGCCTCGGGCAGCGCGGCGAAGCGGAACTCGGCACTGCTCCACAAAATCAAATCCTCAGCCACGCGTGAGGCGTGCGCGCCGCAGAGCGCGGCGGCGGCGAGAAACTCGACAAACACATCGCGGTCGGCGACGGCGTCCATGCTGTTGGGCGTGAGGCGCGGCTGGCCTTGGGAATCGACAAAGCCCAACTCGCGCGCGGTCGAGGCG
Source organism: Opitutales bacterium (assembly GCA_035485355.1). Taxonomy (GTDB): domain Bacteria; phylum Verrucomicrobiota; class Verrucomicrobiia; order Opitutales; family JABDGR01; genus JABDGR01. Next base: position 2,412 of record DATHOB010000396.1, read on the forward strand.
CGGTCAATCGGCAGCGTGGTGCCGGCGATGGCGCCCGAGCCGAGCGGGCAGACGTTGGCGTGCTCGGCGACGTCGATAAAGCGCGCGCGGTCGCGCCCAAACATTTCCGCGTAGGCGAGCAGGTGGTGCGCGACGGTGACGGGCTGCGCGCGTTGCAGGTGCGTGTAGCCGGGGAGAATCGTTTTCTGGTGCGCTTCGGCCTGCGTGACGAGCGCCCGGAGGACTTCACCGAGCATACCGTAAAGATGCGCGCAGGACCATTTGAACCAGAGGCGCATGGCGGTGGCGACCTGGTCGTTGCGGCTGCGGCCGGCGTGGAGCTTCGCGCCTGCGGGAGTGATCTTGGTCAGCGCGCGCTCAATGTTCATGTGCACGTCTTCGAGCGCGGTGTCCCAATTAAAAAGACCGGCCTGGATTTCGAGCAAAATGATGTCGAGGCCCTTGACGATGGCGTCGCACTCGGCAGTGGTGAGCAATCCGGCGCGGGCGAGCATTTTGGCGTGGGCCTGCGAGCCGGCGATGTCGAACGGGGCGAGGCGGCGGTCAAACGAAACGGACTCGCTGTATTGCAGCATGAGCGCGGCGGGGCCGGTGGCAAAGCGCCCGCCCCAGGTGGCCTGCGCGGATGCGCCCGGCGCGGAAGATTTCGCGCCCGGAGCGGATTTGGCATGTTTGGTGGCTTTGGCCATTAAAATAGAATGATAATGGAAAACGAAAAATGGAAGATGGAAAATGACCCGCTGGGAAGATTATGCCCGCGCGAGCAATTCCACTTTGGCGGAGTGGCCATGGCTTTTGGCGAGGCGGGCGTCGAGGGTTAAGAGCGCGCAATCCAGCTCCTCGGCGAGCGCGACATAAGCCGCGTCATACGTGTTGACCGAATGGCGCAATTCCCAGATGCGATCCAGAAAGGGTGGCGGGGGATAGCGGAGCAGGTGCAAATCGCGCAAGTCGGCGACGGCTTCGTCGGCCCGATGCGCGGGGAGATCGCCGTGCAATTGGGCGCGCCGCAGGGTTTGCAGCACTTCCAGGTCGATATGGCTGGGCGCATGCCAGGATTCGCCGGAACGCAGAAAGTGTTGCCACGCCCGGCCGCTTTGCTCGCCGCGCAGCAGCAGCTCGACCACCACCGAGGCATCCACGACCATCATCGGCTATCGCGGATTTCTCGCACGAGGTCGGCGGGATTGGTGGGGAGGCGCACGGGGGTGCGGCGGCGGAGGCGTTCGGCCATTTCCTCCATTGTCGGCAGCCGGGCGGATTTTTCCAGTTCGCCGCGCAGATAATCCGAGAGGGAGACGCCGGCCAGGCTGGCGCGCGCCTTCAATTTGCGGTGAAGGCTGTCGGGCATATGGCGGATTTGGACCATCGTGGACATGCAATGAGCATGGTTGCATGTGCGCTGCATGTCAAGCATGGGCGGGGAAAAATGGAAGATGGAAAATAAGGGATTGCAAATCCAAGCGGTTGGGTTATTAATGGCGGGGAATGGGAAATTGGAAGAAGACCCTCGAACAAGTGCGGGAAATCCTCAAAAAATCGAACTTATGAAACACACCGTTCAAGATTATGAAGTGCGCATCTGGTATAGCCCGGAACCGGGTGATGAATGCTACGTTGCCCAGGTGCTGGAATTGCCCGGCGTCATGGCGCATGGCGCGACGCGCGAGGACGCCGCGCGGGAAATCCAATCGGCGCTGGCGGCGGCGCTGGAAATCTACCGGGAGGACGGAGAGATGCCGCCGGCTCCAAAACATCGCGGCGCCATCGCGCTCGGGCGGTTGGGCGGCATGGCCAAAACCCGGCGCAAACGCGTTGCGGCCCGGCGCAATGGCATTAAAGGCGGCAGGCCGAGGAAAGCGCTGGCGAGCGTTTAATGCCTGGGAATCGAGCACGACCGTAAAATCGCGAGAGAAAATTGCCACATGAATCCAACCTATCGCATCCAAATCCTCCGCTATGAGTGGGTGGGCGCGCCAGCGGAGGTGTTGGCGGAGGTGGCCGTGGAGCTGCCCGCGCCGGGGCCGGGCGAGGCGCTCGTGGCGATGCGGTGTGCGGCGATTCATTATTCGGATTTGGGGTTGATCAACGGCACTTACGGCAAAAAACGGAATTTGCCGGCGGTGGCGGGGCGCGAAGGCGTGGGCGAGGTCGTGGCGCTCGGGCCAGGGGTGGCCGCACCGAAAATTGGCGCGCGGGTGCGGATGCCGGAGGCGGCGGGAGTGTGGCGCGAGGCGGTGGTGGCGAAGGCGGAGGCGTTGGAGGTGATGCCCGCGGGCGTGCCGGTGGAGCAGGCGGCGATGGCGTTTATCAACCCGCCGACGGCGTGGCGGATGCTGCGCGATTTTGTGAAACTCGAGCGCGGGGATTGGCTCATCCAAAATGCGGGGACCTCGGCGGTGGGCGTGCTCGTCGCGCAACTGGCGCGGCATTTTGGTTTCCACTGCATCAGCGTGGTGCGGGAGGTTGCAAAGGCGGAAGCAATGCTGCGCGCGGCGGGCGCGGAGGTCGTCGTCGCGGAGGAATCGGGCTACGAAAAAGACATTGCGAAATTGACGGGCGGCGCGCCGGTGAAACTGGCGCTCAACGCGGTGGGGGGCGAAAGCGTGGGGCGGCTGTGCCGCGCGGTGGCGGCGGGCGGGGTGGTGGTGACTTATGGCGGGGTGACCGCCGAGCCGATGAAATTTCCGACGCGGTTTTTAATTTTCAACGACCTGCGGTTGCGCGGATTCTGGCTTGACCAATGGGTGCGTCAAAATCCGGAGGAAGCGCGGAAGATGATGGACGAGATTTTCAGCCTGCTGCGCAAGGGCGTGCTGGCGCAGCCCGTGGCGGCGCGGTATCCGCTGGCGGAATGGCGCGCGGCGCTGGAGCATGCGTTTCGGAATGGGAAGGGCGGGAAGGTAATGCTGGCGGGGGAGTGGAAGCTGTGATTTTTTCAACGCGAAAGAATGAAGGGCGCGAAGGGGGAATTTATATCCACGAATGGACACGAATGGAACGGATGTATTTAAGCACCTATATTATAAAACCACCCTGGATTTACGCTTCCATACGCCCCTAACTTTTTGATGAAGATAATGGGTGTTTCCTGGCAATTAGCATAAGCTTATCCGGCTCGTTGACAGGGGAATATCCATCCTTGGCCCATTGCTCAATAATCATGGCGGCGAACCGGCTGCGAGAAATGCCCAGCGAAGTTGCCCGTTCACCAATCAGTTTTGCCAAAGGGGATGCAAGCACCACCCCTAACTGCTTCTTATTTTTGGCGATTTTGCCCATGCCGCCAATTTGACCAGGACAAAAATTTAGGCACGAAAAAGCTTGTAATCCTGTAGTGACTGTACAGTTAGACAGAATATACATGAAAGCTATACTACCATACGTTGTGCTGTTAGCTGTTTTTACAACCTCTGCTCACGCACAAATTCTTGTCGCCAATTCGGACAGTGGGATAGTTGGCGAATATGATGCCAATACAGGTGCCGCGATTAACGCCAATCTCATTACCGGATTGAGTTTCGCGCAAATGATAACAGTCTCGGGTGGTAATATATTTGTTACCAATTATAATAATAACACGGTCGGCGAATACACAACTTCTGGCGCTACTGTAAATGTCTCCTTAGTCTCAGGCTTTACGCACCCGGTTGGCATTGCGGTTTCAGGAAATAATTTATTTGTGGGGAGTACAAACGCCAGTCTTATCGCCGAATTTAACGCCACTACCGGAGCAACAATAAATGCATCCTTTATTTCTGGTTTGAACAACCCGGTCGGAGTAGCCATAGCGGGAAATGACCTTTTTGTGGCCAATCGAGGGAACGGGACAATTGGAGAATATGATGCGACTACCGGGGCGGCGATCAATACGGCCTTAGTTTCAGGGTTGGACAATCCTTACGCTATCACGATTTCGGGAACATCGCTCTATGTTGCCAATGACCCTCTCGTTAATGGCGGTTCAACAAATATAGGGCCGATTGGGGTTTACGACATTAACTCTGGGGCCGCGATAAATGCGACGCTTGTTCCTTCATATGAGCAAACAGTTGGCCTAGCAGTTTTGAATGGAAATCTGTATGCCTCTAGCGACAACAATGGAGTGATTAGTGTTTTTGATGCCAGCACGGGAGCGGTGGTAAACTCTTCGCTTGTTTCGGGCCTTGGCGGTGGCACTACTGGAATTGCGGTTGTTCCTGAACCGGGAATATATGGGTTGGCTTTTGGAATTGTGGGATTGGGGGCGGCTTTATTTTTAAGGAAAAAACATGAATCATTCGTGTTGTCCCTTAATAGATAAAAGCGAGGGGCCGTTTCATGGACGTTCCACTGCCCATTATCGAACTCTCTGCATTAGGGAGTCTTGATACCTATGAAAGTGCTCAAGTTCTCGTTCAGTCAGAGACCACAAAGGACATTCTCTTGTTGCACTGTAAGGCCCAAATTTTAGAAACATTTAAAAATGGATGGAACATATTATCTGAACTGCCTTGTACGGAAAAAGTGGGTCAGAAAATTTTCCTTCAACCAGATAGTTTTCAGCATCCAGTGGAAGTAAGCTTATCTGGCCTAGGTCTGGTACTCAACGGCAAGAAGAGTTCTGGTCGGATTTATCTGGCGGAGAAAAAGGGTTAGTCTGCATTCTTGGGTAAACTATTTCTTAGGCTGCGGCTCGTAGGCCCAGACCCAGTCGCCGGTGGTCCAGCGGTCGGTGAGGTTGGGGGAGATGACGCCGCCGTCGTCCTGATTATTCCAGCCGATGGAGTAGAGGACAAATTGGTCGCCGTCGGCGCTGGGTTTATAAATCAACGGCAGGCCGGTGATGATGTCGGGCGGGACGGCGGCAAGGTAGGTGGGCGTGAGGGCGGCGAGTTAATCCGGGAATTTGCCGGTGGCGAGGCGGGAGCGCTCGAGGGCGAGGGCGACGCGGGCGAGGTCGAGCCCATTTTGGGCGCGGGCGACGAGCATCAGGGTTTGGTGCGCGGGGGCGAGCGACTTGAGCAGGTAATTATACGGCGACCAACTGGCGGCGATGTCATTTTCCATTTTGGTGACGCTGGCGACGGCCGCGGGGTCGATGCGGTGGTGGGGCAAATCGTAGCTGGCGAGGATGGCGCCGTCGTAATAGCGGCGGAAGCCGACCATGGTCTGGTACAGCCAGCCGCGGGGAAACCGCGAGGCGACGTCCGTCAGGCCGGTGAGGATGCCGTTGTCGTCAGGGATGACTTTGGGGCCGCCGAGGACTTGCTCGAACGCGGCGGTGGAAAAGGCGGCTTCGAATTGCCAGGCGCGGTGGGTCGCGGCCAGGAGGTCGAGCGTGGCGAGTTCGTGGTCGAGCGCGGCGAGTTGGGTATCATTCCAGCGGCGGGAGGCGAGGCCTTGCCAGAGGATGGGCAGCGCGGCGGCTTGGAGGTCCACGGCAAACATTTGGTAAGTCATGCCGGGGGCCGAGGCGTAGTGTTGCGCGGCGCGGAGGAGGGTGGTCGCGTCATCGGCGGCGGGGCCGGGGAGGTTTTGGTCGAGCTCGGCGATGGCGCGAAGCTCGAGCAGGCAGGCGAGGTGGGTGAGGTTGTCGAGCAACGGGCCGAGGTCGATGGTGGCGGGTTCGCCTTCGAGGGGGAAAACTGCGGCGGGGCGGCGGGCGGCGTCGGCGAAGGCGGAAAGCTCGGGGTCGAATTGCTGGAGCGGGGCGAGGAGGTCGGCGGATTTCCAGTGGTCGCGCCAGAATTTCAAATCAACCGGCTCGGCGGTTTCCCAATGGGCGTAATCGCCGAGGCCGTTGGGAACGTGGTCGGCGGGGATGAGGGCGTCGAAGCGCTTCAGGAAATCGCGGGCGGGGGCGGCATCGGCGCCATTGCCGGTGAGGGAGAGGGTTTTGAGAATGGGCGCGGCGGCGAAGTTCTGGTCGTCGGGAACGGGGGCTTGGGTGAAGTTGGCGAAATCAATCCAGACACCGGCGGCCTTGGCGCGGGCTTGGTAGTCCGTCCACGCTTGCAGGCCGCGCGAACGCTCGACGTTGAGATAGAGGACGAGCGCGGCAAAGAGCACGAGGAGCGCGATGAGGGCGTTGCGGGCGGTCTTCGCGGTGAGGAAACGGCGGAAAAAATTGGGCATGGAAAGAGAAAGTAAAAAGTAAAAATTAAGAATTAAGAAGGTGAAACTTAGAAATAGGAATTAAGAATTATGAAACAAGATTGCGGAAGTAAGAAGGCGGAAGTGAGAATTATGAATTAGGAATTATGAGACAAGAGGGTGGAAGTAAGAAGTGAAATCGGCGGGGTGGGGGTGGGTTGGTTTCGGGTTTTGAGTTGAGAATTGTCGTAGCACCGTGCTACGTAAGGAGCGTTTTTTACACTTTTTTTATCTCGGAAAATGGGAAGGGAAGGGGCATAATCGCAGGCAGAAAGGCGCGTATGAAACCCCCGACGACATTGCTAGTTTTGGCGCTCACCCTTGGCGCGGTGGTGAACGCGGCGGAGACGAATACACCGGAGACTGCACCTTCCACCACGGCGGCGGCGGGTGGTTCGGCAAATGTGGCGGGGGCGGGCACGGTGCAGGCGATGATCGTCGTCGGTGGCGTGCAGGTGAAGGATGCTGCTGGCAATACGACACCGTTAAAACGCGGGAATATTTTTGCGGCAGGAGCCACAGTAACGACCAGTAAAGGCGCCAATGCGTTGTTGGTGTTGTCCAATGGCGCGACGATTAAGGTGCAGGAGAATAGCCAATTGATTTTCACAAAACTCGATCAATGGCCGTACTCCACCGCGACGGAGGGCACGTATTTGCGACTGACCCGCGACCCGAGCAAATCCATCACGGAGATCAAGTTGAACGATGGAAGCATGCAATTTGAGGCGAAGAAATTGAACACCGCTGCAGGTTCGTCTTTTGAGATTGCCACTCCCGCCGGGGTGTTTAGCAGCAATAATGGTGGTATCACCAGCATCCGAGTCAGCCGGGACGCGGGGTCGGGAATTGCCAAGCTGGTGACTATTGAGAGTGTCATCGGGGAAATGAAATTCATCCCTACTATGTCGGCCATAATCAGCTCTCCCCCGGCCACCTCGGTCCCAACCTCTGCCCCCACGAGCATTAATATTCCTAGTGGCGAAAGCCTGACAATCAATCTGAGAACAGATCCGACCACGGGCGCCATCGCCGACGGCAGTGTTAGCACTTCCACTCTTTCCGTTGCGGATGGGCAAGGCACAATCAATGATTTGTACATCATTATCAATCAAGCGAGCGTAATGGGATATGGGCAGCCAACGCCGGTTTACGGGCCGACTGCACCGTCAACGCCGACTCCATCAGCTCCTGCGACAAGTCCGGCACAGGCGGCGACGAGCCAGGCGAGTATTGCCTGGCCGGCGGGCGTGCCAATGTTGCAAGGCAAAGTGCAGGCGATGATTGTCGTGGGCGCGGTGAACTTGGTAGCGCGGGATGGAACCATCACGCCATTGAAACGTGGACAAACATTTGCGGAAGGCACTAAAATTGTGGCGGATAAAGGCGCGAATGCCTTGCTGGTCTTTTCCAATGGCGCGACGGTGAAGGTGAAGGAAGGCACGACCATGACAATTGTGAAATTCCGCCAAGCGCCGTTTGACGAGAAGAACGAGGGGACATTTTTGCGGCTGACCAAGGACCCGAGCCGGTCGAACACGGTGATTGAAGTCAGTAACGGCGTGTTTCAAGGCGAAGTTAAAAAACTCGACACGGAAGCGGGGTCGAGCTTTGTGGTGATCTCGTCGGATGGCGCCGTGGTTCCGCTCAATGACCATCCGAATAAATCTTCATCAGTCGAGCAAGCGGGGTGGAAACTTGCCCAAATCGCGGGTGAATAATCACGGGGTGGTTTTGCGGGGAAACCCTGCTGATTCCGGAGGACTTATTGGTGGGTGAAGCGCCAATTTTGAATTGGAGAAAATGAGGATTTTGCTTTCCGCCTGAAGGGCATGACGTTATGCTCGCGCCTTGCATGGTTGCAGGGAAATTACCTCATTGGGCTCGGCGTGCGCATCGGACTCTACTGGGTCTGGTCGCGGCGGCGGCTTTGACGGTGGCCGCCAGTGCGCAGACTGCGCCAGCGGCGGCTCCCACCGGAATGACGGCACCCGTGCGCGCGACGGGCGCGGGGGCGACCAGCATGTCCACAAGTGGGCGGCGGACGATTCAGCGGTTCAACGCGGATGGCACGACGTACGAGGAGGATATTTCGGATTACCTGCCCGATTTGTCGCAGGGCGACACCATTACCGCGGGGCAGGTGGGGGCGTTTTACCGCGGAGCGTTTTTGACCTTCATGCTTTTGGTGTTGGCGGGTTTGTTATTGCGATCGCGTCAACAAGCCAAGCATGTGAAAGAATTGCAGCGGCAGGCCAAAGAACTGGCCACCGGATCGAAATTGAACGAGCGGGATTTTTCGCGCCGCCAGCATTTGCATTTTGAGAACACACCGCTGGCGGTGGTGGAATTGGATTCCCAGCGACGGATGAAGGAATGGACCGGCCGCGCG
>DATHOB010000397.1:0-9289 GCA_035485355.1 Opitutales bacterium
AAGCTTACCAGACCGAATGCACCGACCGTGAACGCCGCGCCGCCCAGCGCCCCGAGCGGCGCAAACCGCATCACCAATTGAACCGCATAAAAGAGCGCGTGCGAAGTAGCATCAATCAACTTGATGGCGGGTTTCCCTGTCTTCCTAAACAGAGAAAGTACAATGCCAGTGAGCACTGCCGCCGCGATGATTTGCAGCATGGGATTGTTTGCGAGTCTCGCCACCACTCCTTCAGTCACCGGAGCATGCACCGCATACGCGGGCGGCAATTTCGCCCCCAACTTTTGCGCATCCGCGTTCATCCCCGCGCCGGGTTGGAGCACGTTGACCACCAACAACCCAATCACCAGTGCGAAGGTCGATACCACTTCAAAATAAATGAGTGCCTTTAACCCAATTCGTCCGGCTTGCTTCAGATTGTCCATCCGCGCTATGCCGGTGACTATCGTGCAGAAAATCACCGGCGGCAGCAGTAGGCGAACCAGCTGGATAAATCCGTCCCCCAATGGCTGCAAAGCCATGCCATAGGCCGGATAAAAATATCCAATGAGCACGCCCACTACTGCAGCCAGCGCCACCTGCGCATACAGGGGCCGAAATATGCCGCCGCGCGGAGATTTCGTGGGCGTGGACATGGTGGGCTGGGCGGAATTCAATTAATCGCTCAATGCCTTCACTTCCTTATACAGTGCGGCCTTGCCCTCAAAACCAATCCCCGGTAATTCGGGCAAAGTGACATAACCGTTAATCACCTCCACGCCGTCCGGAAAGCCACCATAGGGTTGGAACAAATCCGGGTAAGATTCATTGCCACCCAGACCAAGACCCGCGGCAATATTGAGCGAAAGTTGATGACCGCCATGGGGAATGCAGCGCCGCGGCGACCATCCGTTCTCGCGTAGCATTTCCAACGTGCGCAAGTATTCCACCAAGCCATAGCTAAGCGCGCAGTCAAACTGCAGCCAGTCGCGGTCCGGCCGCATCCCGCCATGGCGGATGAGGTTGCGCGCATCCGGCATGGAAAAAAGATTTTCTCCAGTCGCCATCGGCTTGGGGTAGTGCCGCGCCAGCTCCGCCTGAAGTTTATAATCCAGCGGGTCCCCTGCCTCTTCATACCAAAACAAGTCATACTTCGAGAGCATTTCGCCATATTTTATCGCCGTCGCCAAATCAAAGCGTCCGTTGGCATCCACCGCCAATTGCTGGCCCGGTTTAAGTTCTGTGAGCACGGCTTCAATGCGTCGGCGGTCTTCCTCAAGCGGCGCGCCGCCAATTTTCATTTTCACCACCGTGTAACCACGGTCGAGATAGCTGCGCATTTCCGCGCGCAATGCTGATATGTCCTTGCCGGGATAGTAGTAGCCGCCAGCAGCATAAACAAAAACTTTGGGGTCTGCCGGAATGCCATGATTATAACGTTCGGCGAGCAATCGAAACAGCGGCTGCCCCGCGATTTTCGCCACCGCATCCCACACCGCCATGTCAATCGCACCAACTGCCACCGAGCGCTCACCGTGCCCGCCGGGCTTTTCATTGGTCATCATCCGCGCCCAGATTTTGTGCGGGTCAAGGTTGCCATTTGCCTCGTCCACCAGTGATCCCGCGTCGGCTTCCAGAATGCGAGGAATGAATCGTTCGCGCAGCAGTGCGCCTTGTCCATAGCGGCCATTCGACGTAAAGCCGTAGCCCACGACCGGTTTGCCGTCCCGCACCACATCCGTGATGACCGCCACCACCGAGCACGTCATTTTCGAGAAGTCAATAACCGCGTTCGCAATGGGCGAAGCAATGCGCGCGGTCTTTTCTCGAATCGCAAGTATACGCATGGGCCCAAAAATTTATTTTGCGAGTTATTTGCTTTTAGGATCCAACGGATCCGCGCTCAACTTCACCGCAAAAGGCTGTGCCGCTTGATCCATGATCAATTGCGTTCCGCCGGTGACTTCCGCGGTCTGCGGCGCGTCATGCAATTCCAGCACCACAATGTCGTTCGCACCCTGCTTCAGCCAGTTTTGCGGCACAAAGAGCGTGCGCACCGGCCCGCGGTCCCAGAACCGCCCCAAATTGTGGCCATTCACCCAGACGACGCCGAAACTCCAATTGCGCATATCTAAAAACGTGCCGCCCACTTTGTCCAAAGTGAAGGTCGCGTGATAGAATTCCGGGCCAGTTTGCGGTGTGGCAGATGCTTTAATATTAGATACTCCATTGGCATACGGCAAAGAATACATCGACCATCCAGTGAGTTCCGCTCCGTTGAGCGTCGCCCCGCCGAGCAAGCCCTTGCTCGCAAATTGTTGCCGACTGTAGTCCGTGATGACGCTGATGCGGCCAAGATTATATACAAGAATATCGAGTGTCACTGGCCCGGCTTCGTTCAACACGACTTTGTCGCTATCCGGCCCATAACCCTTGAACGCCTTGCCGACAGTTTTCCCATTCACGATGATGAACGCGTAGTCCATGGGATCTTGCAATTCCAACGTACCCTTGAGCCCATTGGGAAATTTCTTTTGATAATCCACAAAGCCGTAATCTTGATCCAGATTTTCCATCGAAATGGGCTTGTCCGCCACCCGGGTGGGTTGCGCGGGCAATGTCGCCAGCAATGGAATGTGCTGGGTGAATTTGATGGCCGGAATTTCAATCATCGCCGGCTCCGGCGGTGGCGCTGGCGGCTTCACCCCGGTGCGCTGGGTGATCAAATCGCGCAGGGCGTAGTATTTCGGTGTGGTGCGGCCCGCTTCGTCGATCGGCGCGCTGTAGTCATAGCTCGTCTGCACGGAATCAAAGAAGAGCGCGCCGTTGTCGAACCCGAAATTCGTGCCGCCGAAAAAGATATAATAATTAAAGGAATATTTGTGATCGAGGAGATACGCCGTCCAATTCACCAGCGCGGGAAGTTGCGATTTGTCATGGTAATCCTTGGTAATGCCGTCACCCCAGCCGAGAAACCATGCGGGATAAACTTCGGGCACAAAAATGGGGTAGTCGCCGATAGCCTCCTTGCTCTCGTTATACATCTTGTCATTACTCAGGCCGTTACGGCAAATCATCACTCCCGGGGTGCGGAAGGCCGGGTTGTTCCATTCGGCCACGCCTTCGGAAAGGGGCTTGTTGGGACCCGGAGGCGAAGGGTTGCAGGTGAAAAGCTGCGTCTCAAAACCAACGTCCCTGAACATCTTTGCCAAGGCGACCATGTAATTATTGTTGCCCGGGTGCTCCTGCGGGTCGGTGATGCCATATTCATTTTCCACTTGTACCATGATAAGCGGGCCGCCCTTGCTCACTTGGAAATCCGCAACTTGTTGGTAAACCGCAGTGAGGTAGCGTCTGCACCAAGCCAGCCATTGTGGATCGTCCGTGCGAATTTTCACATCCGGATATTTCAGCGTCCAATAGGGAATACCGCCGTATTCAATCTCCGCACAACAATAGGGCCCCGGCCGCAGGATGCACCACATGCCATTGTCCTGGCAGAGTTTCAGCACGCGCCGCACATTCGTCATTCCGGTAAAAGTGAACTTCCCCTCCTTCTGCTCCACTTGATTCCAGAATAAATAAAAACTAATCGTGTTCAGTCCCATCGCCTTGGCCTGTTTGATGCGTGTCTCCCAATCTTCCGGCTGCACCCGCCCGAAATGCATCTCGCCGGAGAGCAACATCGTCGGCTGGCCATCAATCCAGAACTGGTGATCCCGTGCCTCGAATTTGTGCATCTTGCCATCCGGCACAATGCTCGTCACCAGCGGTGCCGCCGGTGCGGCGCTTTGGGCGGAAGCGATGCCGGCAAGCGCAAGGCCCCCAAGCATGGCGGCGCAAAAATATAATTTCATGTTGCAAGCGAGAGAAATTCTCATGGGGTGGAAGAAGTGGAAGTTGCCGCAGCAGGAGATCCGCTTGCAGAAGCGTTGGCTGGTGTTGCAGTTGCAGTACCAGGAGCCGCACCGCGGCCTCTGCCATTTAATCCCGCGCCTGTGCCACCCGCCGCGCCGCGCCGACCCGCGCCTGCGCCGCCGCGAAACGCCGCCGCGTTCGGATCGCGCGTCAAGTCAACCGGGAATGCGTTGATGGGTGCGTTTTCGAGACTGGTGCGTCCGGTAATTTCCGGCGTCTTCGGAGTATCGTGCAATTCGAGGACGACAATTTCGTTCGCACCGGACTTAAGCCAGCTTTGCGGCACAAACAGGCCGCGCTGCGATCCACGATCCCAGAATCGCCCAAGGTTGTGTCCGTTGACCCACACCACGCCAAAGCTCCAATTGCTCATGTCGAGAAATGTGCCACCCAGTTTGTCCACCGTGAAGGTGGCATGGTAAAACGCCGGACCTGCTTGCGTCGTGACGGAAGGCTGGAATTTCTCCGGCCCGGATTCGTAGGGCAGCGAATACATGTCCCAACCCACAAGGTCCTGGCCATCGAGCGAAGCGCCACCGAGCAATCCTTTGCGCGCGCGACCCTGGCTTGCGGCATTGGTTATGACACTCACCCGCCCCAAGTTGTAAACCAAAATGTCGAGCGTCGCCGGGCCGTCCTGGTTCAATGTAATATTAGAAGTGTTGGCGCCGAGTCCGGCATAGGCTTCGCCCACCGTCTTACCGTTGACCATCACGATGCCGTAGTCCTGCAATTGCTTGAGTTGGAGTGTGCCCTTCACGCCGTTGTCGAAGTGCTTCCGATAATCCACAAATCCATAACCCTGGTCGAGGTCTTCCATGGAAACAGTGTGGTCTGCCGTCTTGGTGGGCTTGGACGGAAGCGTGGCGAGCAGCGACTCGCTTTCGCTGAACTTGAACGCCGGTATTTCAATTACCGACGGATCGGGTGGCGGATCGGGCAGCTTGCGGTTTTCGCGCTGGGCCAGCAAATCGCGCAGCGCGCGATATTTCTCGGTCGTGCGTCCGGCCTCGTCAATCGGCGCGCCATAATCATAGCTGGTAATGACTGGCAGGTACTCAATGCATCCATTCATGAATCCGTAATTTGTGCCACCGAAAAACATGTAAAAACAGAACGAATCGTAATTGTCCAAGAGCGAATTAACGCGCGAAAGGTTCGACGGCAGCGGGCTGCGGCTGGTAAATTCGCCCGCTGGCGTATGCCCCCAGCCGAGAAACCACGCGGTGTAAACCTCCGGCACATACACTGGAAAATCGCCGAGATCCGCCAACAATTGTTGCGAGGGCGCGCCCGTCAGGCCGTTTTGCTCGGCCAATACCCCCGGCAGCACGTTTTGTGGCCGCTCAACCGCCGGGTCGCAGGTGAACATCGGCACATTGAAGCCGACGTCCTGAAAAATTTTCTGCAGCGAAACCATGTAATCGTTGTTCGCCGGTCGGCCATTGAAGTATTCGTTTTCAATTTGCACCATTAGCAGCGGCCCACCCTTGGTCACCTGCAAATCGCCGACTTGTTCGTAAACTTTCTCGATGTATTTTTTGCTCCATTCGACATATTTCGGGTCGTTGGTGCGGATTTTCACATCGGGGTATTTTGCCGTCCACCATGGGATGCCGCCGTAATCCACCTCGGCGCAGCAATACGGCCCCGGTCGCAAGATACACCACATGCCGTTGTCCTGGCAAAGCTTGAGCACGCGCCGCACGTCATTCATGCCGGTAAAATCATATTTGCCCTCGGTTTTTTCCACCTGATTCCAAAAGAGATAAAAACTGATCGCATTCAAGCCCATCGCCTTGGCCTGCTTGATGCGTGTTTCCCAATCTTCCGGTTGCACGCGCCCGAAATGCATCTCGCCCGCAATGAGCAAGGTCGCCTGGCCGTCGATAAAAAATTGGCCATCACGCGTCTCGAACTTGTGCACTTTGCCGTCGGGCACAACACTGGCGAGCAGCGGTGCGTCGGCGCCGGTGCTGGCCGCGGGCGCCGCAGTTTGCGCCACGGCGGGGTTAAATGGCAGCCCGCCAACAAGGCCGACGAGCAAAACAGTTTTCAACATCCGGACACGAGAGGGAGTATTCATGGGGCTAACAGTGGGTAGGCTGGTTAAAGTAGCCATTCCCGTTCGCGGAGCAAGCCCGCACAATCAGGCATTTTTCCGTTTCCGAATTCCGTTTTCCACGTTACCTTATAGTCCATGCCCCGCAAATCCAAGCTCGTCCCCGCCCCACCCTCCAAGTCCTCTGCACCTCCAATCCGGAGCGAGTTCTTGCCAGCCCGTCTGGTGCACGCGGCGGATGAATCCCAAGTCAGCGCGATTCCCAATCACGTTCGCCACCCCAAACCCGGCACCCGTTTTGCCAAAATCGCGCCGGCGCCAGCCCATGCTCCCGCTGCGATTGACGACACTATCAATACCGCCGAAGGCAAACGTCTCTGCACCGATGCCTCGCGCCACAAAAACTGGAAACGCTGGGGGCCGTATCTCGCCGAGCGCCAGTGGTCCACCGTGCGCGAGGATTACTCCGCCACCGGCGAATGCTGGGAATATTTTCCCCACGACCACGCCCGCAGCCGCGCCTACCGCTGGGGTGAAGATGGCCTGCTCGGCTGGACGGACCGCGAGTGCCGCCTATGCTTCGGCGTCGCGCTCTGGAATGAAAAAGATCCCATTCTCAAGGAGCGCCTCTTTGGCCTCACGAACCGAGAGGGCAACCACGGCGAGGATGTGAAGGAGTTGTATTACTATCTGGATTCCACGCCGACCCACTCCTTCGCCCGCGCCCTCTACAAATATCCGCAGGCGGAATTCCCCTACGAGCGCCTCATCGCCGAAAACCGCGCGCGGGGCATCCATCAAGGCGAATTTGAAATTACCGACAGTGGCGTGTTTAACGAAAACCGCTATTTCGATGTCTTCGCCACCTTTGCCAAAGCGGATGCGAACGACACCCTCATCCGCCTGCGCATCGCCAACCGCGGCCCGGAAGCGGCCAAGCTGCATGTGCTGCCGACGCTCTGGTTCCGCAACACCTGGGTTTGGGGTTGCCGCTACGAAGGCTGCACTCTCAAGCCCAGCCTTTCCCTGACCGGCGAGGGTATCGTCCAAGCCGATCATCAGGAACTCGAACAGTTCCTCTTCGCCGCCGACACGCCCCCAGGCCAACCCGCGCCCGAGTGGATTTTCACCGAGAACGAAACGAATTCCCAACGCCTTTACGGTATCGAGCAATACACGCCCTATGTGAAAGACGCTTTCCACGAGCGCGTCGTGCACAACCGCGAAGCCGCCGTCAACCCGCTCAAAACCGGCACCAAGGCCGCCGCCTGGTATGTGTTGACCATCCCTGCGGGTGAAGAAGTAATCATCCGCCTGCGCCTGACCAGCAAGAGCGAGGCGCCTCCGCAGATGTTCGGTTCCGCTTTTGACGAGACCATCGCCGACCGCGAGTCGGAGATGAATGAATATTATCATATTCTCCGCCGTTCGTCCGGCGCCATGGACGACCAACACCTCCAAGTCGTGCGTCAAGGCCTGGCCGGGCTGTTGTGGAGCAAACAGTTTTATCATTACTCAGTGCGGGATTGGCTCGAGGGCGATCCTTCGCAACCCAAGCCGCCCGCCGCGCGTCTCGAAGGCCGCAACCACAATTGGACCCATTTGTTCAACCGCGACATCATCTCCATGCCCGACAAGTGGGAATACCCGTGGTATGCGTCGTGGGATCTGGCGTTCCACATGATTCCTTTTGCGACCATTGACCCGCAATTCACCAAGGAGCAATTGCTGCTCCTCTTGCGCGAATGGTATCTCCACCCCAACGGCCAAATCCCCGCTTACGAATTCTCTTTCGACGATGTAAACCCGCCCGTGCACGCCTGGGCCTGCTGGCGCGTTTACAAAATGACCGCCGGGCGCGGCCAGCGCGATGTCAACTTCCTCGCGCAAGCGTTCCACAAGTTGCTCATCAACTTCACCTGGTGGGTCAACCGCAAGGATCCCGAGGGCAACAACGTCTTCGGCGGCGGCTTCCTCGGCATGGACAATATCGGCGCATTCGACCGCAACCAAATTCTCCCCGGTGGCGGCCACCTGGAGCAGGCCGACGGCACCGCCTGGATGGCCTTCTACTGCGGCACCATGCTCTCCATGGCGCTCGAACTCGCCGGCTACGATAATTCCTACGAAGGCGTCGCCTCCAAATTTTTCGAACACTACGTCACCATCGCCGACGCCATGAACACCCTCGGCGGCACCGGCCTCTGGGACCCGGACGCCGGCTTTTATCACGACCAAATTTCCATCCAAGGCACAACCATCCGCCTGCCCATCCGCTCAATGGTCGGGTTGATTCCGCTGCTCGCCGTCGAAGTGCTTGATGAGGAAACCACCGCGCGGCTGCCGCAGTTTAACAAACGCCTCAACTGGTTCCTCGACCATCGCCCCGATTTGCGCCAGCACATCTCCTGCATGGAAAAAGGCGGCGCGCGCACCGGCAAAATGCTCTTGGCCATCCCCTCGCGCGACCGGCTGGAGCGCGTGCTTAAATTCGTCTTCGACGAAACCGAGTTCCTCTCGCCCTACGGCCTGCGCAGCCTCTCCAAGGCCCATGAGGCCAACCCCGCGCGCATCCGGCTCGACGGTCAGGAATTTACCGTCGGCTACATTCCCGGCGAAAGCACCACCAGCCTCTTCGGCGGCAATTCCAACTGGCGCGGCCCGGTCTGGTTCCCCGTGAATTATCTGCTGATCGAGGCCTTGCAACGCTACGATTATTTTTACGGCGATGGCTTTAAGATCGAATGCCCCGCCGGCTCCGGCAAATATATCACCTTGGGCGAAGCAGCCGACGAACTGGGCCGCCGCCTCGTGCAACTCTTCCTGCCCGACGCCACCGGACGCCGCCCCTGCCACGGCGACGATCAACGCTACGCCACCGACAAGAACTTCAAAGACTTGGTTTTATTCTATGAATACTTCCACGGCGACACCGGCCGCGGCTGCGGCGCCAGCCACCAAACCGGCTGGACCGGCCTCGCCGTCAAACTCATCCAGGACTTGGCCCATCGCGGGAAGCTGTGAAATATGAACACTCAAGGATAATACTAAAAGATTTCGGCAATGGTACGGTTAGACGGGCGCAGCAAGACTGCGCCCGCCTCGGTCTATTCTGTCGTTAACTTTGCACTTCACATTCCACACTTCACATTGCGAATTTTTGCCTCAACCTTCCTTTATCCCCGCCCTCTGAATCAGCCCCTTGATGCCGCGGCCAACTTCGCTCGGTTTTACCTCACTTGGCTTGGGTTCGGGCTTGAGTTCACTGGGTTTGCTTTCGCCGGCCCGGCTCTCCGCCGTACCGCCCTTCGTCCGGAACCGCGACTCCAA
>DATHOB010000398.1:0-13101 GCA_035485355.1 Opitutales bacterium
CGCCTTCGTATTCAATCGCCTTGCCCACGTCGTGCAGTAGCACACCCGCGAGCGCGAGGCTGGGATCCACTTCCGGATAGAGCGGCAGCAAAGCTTTTGCCACCCGGGCGACGTGCACGGTGTGTTCCAGCAGGCCATGGCGATAGGCGTGGTGCATGGCCGTCGCCGCGGGGGCGATGCGGAAGCGCTCGCCGATGTTGTCGAAAACCTGTTTGGTCGTGGCGCGCAGGCCCTCGTGCGGGATGGAGGCGAGGATTCCTTGAAATTCCTCCCACAGTTTCGTGGCGTCCTCGGGCGCGGCTTCGACAAGTTTGGCGAGCCAGTTGCCCTTTTCGATTTCGTCCGGCCCGAGCACGCCGACGGCGGAAAGCCGCGGGCTGAACTTGCCCTGGTAGCGGTCGGTCGAGCCCTCCAGGCGGACGACGGAACCTTGCGGCAGCTCGGAAAAGAGCGCGAACGAAGCGCTGTCGTGAAAGCAAGTTGTGCTGAACGAGCCGGTGACATCGCCCAGTTCCACGACGAGAAAATCATTCCCGCTCCGGGCCTTGCGCGTCACCGCGCGTAAAAACAGCAGCACGGCGGCAAATGGCCGCGGCTCGTCAGCCGGGAGCGCCTTCAATTCGGCCACCGTCGCATACTGGGGATGGTCAGGCATATTTTTTGACGAGGCCGACAAATTCGCGAAAGCGCGGGTGGGTGGCGTCGCGCAAGATGCTGTAGAAGATAGTCTCGGAAGGCAAGCAGCGCGCACCGGCGGTTTCCATCATGTGGATCACCGAAGGAAAATCTTCCGGTCGGCGTCCGCCGATGGCGTCGGCCAGTATCGTGACCTCATAATCCCCCGCGAGGGCATCGAGCACCGTCAGGTAAACACAGATGGGAATTTCAAATCCGACGACGAGCAAGTGGGTCGCGCCTTGTGCGCGCAGCCATTCGCCGAGGCCTTCCGCGCCAAAGGCGGAAAACGCGGTTTTGGCGAAAGCGGGCGCATCTGCCCCGGCGGCTTCACGCACCGTGGCGTTCGTTCCGCCGAATTTTGCGGGCGCCTGCTCGGTAAGGGCGATGGGTATGCCCAGCAACTTCGCCGCGGATGCCGCCAACGCACACCGGCGGACAAGTGGCGTGCCTGCGGCGGGCAGCAAGCGAAAAAAAACATCCTGTGCGTCCACAATGAGCAAGACCAGTCCGAGCGGTGGGGAGGTGTCGTTCATGGGGAAAAATCACACATATTTCGCATGGGCGGCGACTTGGACGATTTCGCGCTGGGGGAGGATGCAGGCGGAGAGGTTGCCGCCATACACACAGCCAGTGTCGAGGCCGAGAGACCATGGGCGGCGGTAAACATCAGGGCGGGGTGTGTGGCCATAGACGACGAATGGTGGTCCTTCCCAACGGTCGGCCCAACTGCGGGCCAAGGGGGCCTCGGTGCGTTTGCGGGGTTTGCCATCGTCATCAATCACCTGGATGCGGGTGACGATTTCCGCTCCCTGCTTGTCCCACGGCAGGTTGGGTAAAAAGCCGCCATGGACGCAGACGGTCTGGTATTCCGGCAGATTATAAGTGAGCTTCATGTCTTGAAGGTACTTCCAGTCCTGTTCGTCCAACTGGCGGACGGTCGGCCAGTCGTAGTCCTTCAGCACCTTGGGGTCGCGCTCCTTGCGGTATTGGAGGAGCCGGAGCTCGTGGTTGCCGAGCAGGGAGACGGCGTTGGGGAGGCTGCGCACGAGGCTGACGACCCCATGGCTATCCGGCCCGCGGTTGACAAGGTCGCCCAAAAAGATCAACTGGTCGTCCTTGGCGACGTTGAGCTTGAGCAACAAGTCGGTCAATTCGACCAGGCAACCGTGGACATCGCCGATAACTATTATGCGCCCCATGCACGAAATTCATTGCGCTAAGCCGTGCAGTTCGTAAATCAAAAAAGGTGGATTGGACAATAAAAACGCTTTCCCGCACGTCTTTTGTCTCCGGCAACCCGTTTGTCGTGGGTGAAAAGGTCACTTGTGTCATCTTTCGCGGCCCGGAAGGGCTGGCCCGCGCGGACGTGACGGAGTATGAGGCGCGGGAGTGGAAGCCCCCCGGCGAGATGCTCGGCCGTTGGACGCGCAAGGCGGAGGATGAGTCTGCCGCCGCCAGGCGCCGCACGGCCATCGCGTCCGCGGAGGAGGTCTTCCTCGCCCTTAGCCAGGAACCCGGAGGCGCCGGGCCGGACAAGGATTTGCTGCTGCAACTGCTCGCGTTGCTGATTGAGCGCAAGCGCATCCTCCGCCCAAAGGGGGCGGCGGCGAATGGGAAGCAGCTTTATTGGCACCCGCGGCTGCAACAGGAGTTTTCCGTCCCGCATCAGGAGTTGACGCCCGAGCTGGTAGGCCACTTGCGGGAACAGTTGCATCATTTGGCTTTTTAGGCCACGCTTCCGGTCATGCGTCTTATCCCAATAACCACACTTCCATCGGTGCGCAGGCTGGGCCTCGCCGCGTTGTTGCTGTTTGCGCTGGTTTCCGCCGGTTGCAACACCGCCAAGGAGCAGCCCAAGCAGTTTTTGGAATTTTTCCTGGAAACCACGCCGGATGAAGGCGGCGCGAAGGAGTTCAAGTTGCAAGACACCGGGCAGATCAAATACCACAAAAACGAATCGTTCATGACCATCGCCAATGTGCTGGATGTCCAGCCGGGGACGGTGGATGTGGTGTTGGCCGACGACCAGAAGCGGACAACCCCGTGCGTGTTTTTCACCCTCGACGCGGAAGGGCAGCGGCAACTGCAATTCAACACCATCTCCACCAACTTTGGGAAAAAGATTTACCTGTTTGCGGCCGACACCTCGAGCGGCGATCCCAGTAAATATGAGGAAAAGCCCATCGGCGTGCGGCCGATTGACCAGATGATTTCCGATGGGCCGCTGTTCATGTTTTTGGCGCTGCCAGATATGTTGACAGACCGGGCGAAATTCGAGGCCTACGTCGCGGACTTGAAGGATTCAGTGGACAAGTTCCAGGCCCTCAAGAACAAAAAGTAAGCAACCATGAAATCTGCCCGATTCCCGGCAATGTGGGGCGCGGTCGCCGCGCTGACAGTTTGGATGACGGCGAGTTTCGCGACCGGGGCGGACTTGGCGCCTCTACCCCAATTGCCAGTGCTCGGTTCGCCGTCGGGGGTGACTCCCACACCAGCACCGTCTCCATCCTGGGTATCGGCGAAAGTCACTCTGTCGCCAACAGTTACGGTGGCAGCCAAGCCGGGAAGCATCAATATCCTGTGGCCGACGCCGAACAAAGCCTTCATGGACGGCGGGGACATTTCCACTTGGGTGCAGCCCACGGCATCGGGCGACCCGCATTCGGGTTTGTTTGGCTGTGTGCGTGATAACGACAGCCGATTCCACGAAGGCATCGATATCAAATGCATTGAACGCGACAAAAAAGGGAATCCGCTGGACGCCGTCTCCGCGGTCATGGACGGGGAAGTGGTTTATTTCAACAATGTCGCGGGCAATGGCGATTACGGACGCTATATCGTACTCGAGCACCCGCGCGCCGATGTCGCCGTGTACACGCTCTACGCGCATCTCTCGGCCATTGCGCCGGGCCTGAAGGTCGGCAAAATAGTGGCGGCCGGCGAGGTCATCGGTACGATGGGCCATTCCGGCACGGAGGACATTCCGCTGGAGCGCGCCCATCTGCATTTTGAAATCGGGTTGCGACTGAGCGATGATTTCCAGTCCTTTTACATCGATAAAAAATATCCCGGCAAAAACGAGCACGGCAATTACAACGGCATCAATCTCTTCGGCTCCGACCCCCAGGCATTTTTTGAGGCGGTGCGCTCTGGTAAATTCAAAAACTTTGCCGACTACTTCCGTGCCATCCCCACGGCATTCACCTTGCGCGTGACGACGACGACCATACCCGATTTCGCCAAGCGCTACCCCGCGCTGCTCACCAAGCCGGTGCCGTCCGGCGGTGTCACGGGCTGGGATATTGATTTCACCTGGTATGGCATGCCCAAGACGATGACGCCGCTGCCGCCCGGCACATTGGGCCTCGGTGCACCTGGTATGGTGGCAATCCTAAGCGACGATAAAGCGCAATTCATCGGCTGCACTTGCCGCGACACGCTGCTTTTCCCCACTGGCAAAGCCACCACCCCCAAAATCGGCGCCTATCTATTGGATGCCGTGCGGATGCTGTTTCGTTTCAAATGAGGCTACGGGCCTTTGTCCGTGCGGGGGTCGAGGGCGTCGCGCAGGCCATCGCCGACAAAGTTGAGCGCGAAGAGCGTGAGCGAGAAAAAGAGGCTGGGGTAGATTAACAGCCAGGGGTAAAGCTCCATGTTCGACGCACCTTGGTTGATCAAATCGCCCCAGGAAGTCAGCGGCGGTTGCACGCCGAGGCCGAGGAAACTGATAAAGGACTCGAGCAAAATGACCGCCGGGATGCTGAGCGTGGCGTAGATGACGATGATGCCCGCGAGATTGGGCAGCAGGTGATGCCATAAAATTTGCCGGGGCCGCCGGCCCAGCGCGCGCGCCGCTTCGACAAAGGCGAGCGATTTTAATTCGATGGTGCGAGCCCGCACTACGCGGGCCATGTTCAGCCATTCGAATGCGCCGATGGCGAGGAACAAGAGGCAGAGTTTGATAAATGGCTGGCTGTTGGCGAGGTTGAGCTTGAGCAAGAGGGATTTCAGCGGATTGTCCAACACGACCATCAACAAGATGATAAAAATCGTGAAGGGCAACGCGTTGAGAATATCGACCACGCGCATCAGAAACCGATCCACTCGGCCACCCATATAACCCGCGACCATGCCGTAGGTGACGCCGATGAGCACCACCATCCCGGTGGCCAGCATGCCCACGGTGAGAGACACAAAACCACCGACGAGCAATCGCGTCAGCAAATCACGTCCGAGCAAATCCGTGCCAAGCCAATGCGCGGCAGAGGACATTTGTGCGCCGAGTTCAACATTTTGCTCCTCGTAGCCATACGGCCAGCCGAAGCCGAAATGCGTGCGTAGCGTTACGCCGATCACCCCGGCCACGCACGCCAGCGTCATCAGCATCAGCAGCGCGAGGCTCGCCACCGCCAACTTGTGCTGGCAATAGCGCCGCCACGCATCGGCCCACAGGCTGGACGATGCGACGATGTGTAATGGACGGGAATCACTCAATGGCGGCCTTTGGATTGAGCGCGGTGATGAGCACATCGCCGAGCCAGTTGCAGAACAGCAGGATGGCGGAAAAAAGCACCGTCACACCGAGGAGCAATTGATCTTCATGATTGAGGGCGGCCTCGACGAACATGCGGCCAATGCCCGGAATTTGAAAAATGGATTCAACCACGAATGACCCGGTGACCAAACCGGCGACCGTGGGCGCGAGATAGGCGATGATGGGCCCCAGCGCGTTGCGCAACATATGGACGAGCAGAATGCGCACAGAGCCGTTGCCTTTGGCCCGGGCAGTGCGGATGAAATCTTGCGCGCGCACTTCCAGCATGCTGCCGCGGGTGAGCCGCGCGATATAGGCGGCATAGTATAATCCGAGCACCAGGGAAGGCAGCACGCGGTCGCCCACCGTGTTCCAGCCCATGACATTGACCATTTGCAATTTCAAGCCGAAGACGAGCAGTAGAATCGGCCCCAGCACAAAACTGGGCAGGCAAATGGCGATCATGGCCACGGCCATGGTGCCGTAATCGCGTTTGGAGCGCGGGCGCGACGCTGCGATCACGCCAGTGCCGAGGCCAATCACCAGCGCAACGAGCGTGGCCCACAGGCCCAATTCGGCGGACACCGGCGCTTTTTGCGCCAACAATTCATTCACCGACCAATCAGGATGGCGATACAACGTGCCCAGATCGCCATGGAGAAAATTGGAAAGGTATTTTTCGTATTGGACGAATAGCGGTTTATCGAGGCCGTAATAGGCATCATTGTGCTTTTTGGCTTCGGGGGTCAGTGCGCGCTCGGTGTCGAAGGGGCCGCCGGGCGCCCAGCGGACCATCAAAAACGTCAGCGTCACCACCACCCACAATACGGGGATGATTTCGAACAGGCGCACCAAGGCGCGACGCAGGACGGGATGCATGGGCGGTGGTTATTGCTGTGGTTCCGGGGTGGTCGCCGTCGGATCCAGATAAACGTTGGTGTAGAGATGTTGGTCCAAAAGATTATTTTCATAACCGCGCACTTCCGGCCGGATCAAGATGATGGTGGTATAATAATAGAGCGGGATGATGGGTGCATCGGTGTCGAGAATGGCCTCGGCTTGCTGGAAATCCTCCATCCGCTTGGCGGGGTCGCTTTCTTTTTGCGCGTCGGCGATGAAGGCGTCGTACTTGTCACTCTTCCAGCCGGATTGCTCCATTTCATTGTCGCTGGCGAAGAGTTCCAGAAAGGTGGAAGGATCCAGGTAGTCCCCATACCATCCAGCGCGGATGATGTCGAAGTCGGCGTTGTGGCGACGATCCAACCAGGCGGAGACGGCGGTGTTGGCGAGGTGGACGTCAACCCCCAGGTTTTTTTTCCACGCCGCCTGCAAATATTCCGCGACGGCGCGATGGGCATCGGACGTATTGTACAACAACTCAATGGGTGGGATGCCCTTGCCTCCGGGGTAGCCAGCCTCGGCCAGCAATTTTTGCGCGGCGGCCACGTCTTCGGTAAAATGCGCGCGAGGTTGATATTGCGCGGAAGGCGGCGTCATCGTGTAGGAGGGTATTTGCCCCCCGCGGGTGACGTGGTCCACCAGCGCCTGCCGGTCAATGGCCATGTTCAAGGCGAGGCGCACGCGCGGGTCATTCAATGCGCCTTTTTCTTTGCGCGTGTTGATGGTGTAAAAATAACTGCCATACACGGGCATGACGCGCAGGTAGGGCGAATGGGTGTCGCGGTAGGCGGGAATGCGCGGGGGCGGAAGGGTGCTGGTGATGTGCAACGCGCCGTTGCGGAATGCCCGTTCCTCGGCATTCACATCGGCAATGGGGTAGAAGCGGATGCCATTGAGCCGGATGGCGGCGGCGTTCCAATACAACGGATTTTTTTTCACTTCGACGACATCGCCCAACACATACTTGGTGAGCACAAACGGCCCATTGCCGACGAAGGATTCCGGCTTGTCCCAACCCGAATCGCGCCGCGCCATGGCGTCGAACTTTTTGATGGTGGGTGGATGGACCGGCAAATACGTTTGGTGGTAACAAAGCTCGAGGAAATAACCAGTTGGATGCTCGAGTTGGATTTGCAATGTGTG
The DNA here is from genome assembly GCA_035485355.1 of Opitutales bacterium. Taxonomy (GTDB): domain Bacteria; phylum Verrucomicrobiota; class Verrucomicrobiia; order Opitutales; family JABDGR01; genus JABDGR01. The sequence continues at coordinate 7,256 of DATHOB010000398.1, forward strand.
GTCGTCGATCGCTTTGACGCCGACCTGGGAAAAATCCTTCAGCGTGCCGTCATTGAAGGCCTTGGCGTTTTTAATCGGGTAGAGCATATTTGCATAGTCCGCGCCAAGTTCGGGCGTGAGCATGCGTTGGAAGGAGAACACGAAATCTCCCGCTACCAGCGGGTCACCGTTCGACCACTTGGCCTCGGGCCGCAGGTGAAATGTCCACGTCAGTGTCTTGTCGTCATACTCCCAACTGGTCGCGACCCCCGGGCGCGGTTCAAGCGTCACCGGGTCGGGCACGGTCAACCCCTCGAACAGCGCGACACTGATATGGGAATCATTGAGCGTTTCAATGAGCTGGGGATCGATTGAAGTCGGGTCGCCGCCGCTGCTCACCAATAAAATTCCCTCACGATTGGCGATTTCCACCGGGGTTTCGCGTCGACCACAGGCGCAAAGCGTGAGCGCCAGTACGCACACGCCCACCGCGGCGATAATCCGGCTCAAGTTTGAAGCAGTGGCGGACATGGCAGTGCGCGGCGAAAATTAATTAATCTGCTGGGTCTGCTGCTGGCTTTGTTCCATCGGGAACGGGTTGTTCGTATGGCTCTCACCCGTGCCGTTGAGCGCCTGCCGCTTCAGCATGACGATGACTTGCAGGCGCTGGTCGTGCGCGCCTTTGTATGTGCCACGCATGGGAGCGACATCGTGGTAATCGCGGCCCACAGCGGTGACGACATGGCGTTCACCCGCCGCCTGGTTATTCGTCGGGTCGAGGCCGTACCATTCGCCACCGGGCAAAAACACCTCGACCCAGGCATGGCTGGCTGCCGCACCGACGAGCGCCGGGTCGGTCTTTTCCGGATCAAAATGCTCGATATAGCCGCTGACGTAGCGCGCGGGGATGCCCGCCGTGCGCAAAACGGAAAGCATCAAATGCGCGAAATCCTGGCATACGCCGCGGCGTTGCTGGATGACTTTGGTCAGCGGCGTGCTGATATCCGTCACCCCGGGAGAATAGGCGAAATCGCTGTGAATGAAGCGGTTCAACTTGAGGAGCGACTCGCCGAGCGGCGCGCCCGGATCGAAAAAACGCTGTTTGAGCGGGCGGAGCACATCGCCCAGCGGCACGGTGTCGCTCGGCTGGAGAAAATCGAAGAGCTTGTACATCTGGCTGTGGACGATTTGCCGCGCCTCGGCGACATTCACTTCGAGTTGCTCGCGCAAATCGGGCGCGGGATACGTCTCGACCTCGGCGCTGGCCTCGACGGCCAGGCGCTGGTGGCGGAAGGGCACGGAAAAAAATTCTACATGGTTGCCGAAATAGTCCACGTAATTGTCCACCGGCACCCGGGGCTCGATGGTCAGTTGGCGTGCAAGGACTTTTTGCGTCTGCGTGTCGCGCGGCCACACCCGGAGCTCGGCAAAACTTTCCGACGCCGGGGCGACGTAGGCGTATTCGGTGCGATGAGTGACGCGGAAGCGCATGGCGCGGCAGTATATACGAAGTCCTTAGCGGAATTCGATAGTTGTTTGCTCGCCCTTGGCGAATGTGTGCTGGTGGCTGAAGTAAGTGTCTTCGAGCCGTTGGTGCAGGGCCTCGACCTGCCGGCGCAAATCACCAAGCAAATCGCTACTGTCGGCGGCCAGGACCTTTTCCGGGTCAAGGTGCTTGCAGGCTTCGTCAATCACGGCGATTTCGTCAATCAGCGGATTGGCCGGGCCGAGGTCGCGGTGGATTTGCAAATTGGCGAGCGCGTGCCGCAGGTGCGTCAGGCAATGGCTGACGGCGCTCGGGTTGCCAGCATGGCCGAGCATCAGCGAAATCACCCGGCCCAGATACGCGCGCGAACGGTAGGTGCGGCGGTAGGCGTCGAGCGAACACAGCAGGCGCAGCAGCGCGATGAGGTCGGTCTCATGCTCCAGGCGGCCGAGCAATTGGCGGCCTTCCGGCCCGACGAGCGCCTGCAGAATCGCCAGCGTGTCAATCGCGCGTTCGAGCCAGCCGCCAATGCGGAAGAATTGCCACGCCTCGTCGTGCAGCATGGTCCGCTCCGCTGCTCCGCTGACGCGCTGGCTTTCTTCGACGACAAATTGGCAAATCTCGCGCAAGCGGGCCCGCGACACATTTTTCGGGCGCGCGCCAACATCCATGAGCCGCAAGCCCAGCTGGTTGAGCGCCTGCCACAATTCCGGTGTCACAATGTCACGAATTCCAGCTGCGTTGTTGATTGCCGAGCGCACACAGGCGTGAACAGAGGCGGGCTGGGTGTGGTCGAGCACGAGCGCGCGATTCAAGTCCGGCAAATCCGGCGGCGGATCGATGTTCGTGCGCGGCCATTGGTCGGCGGATACGGCCACCGCGCGCCACAACGGCCAGTAAAGGCGCTGGGCTTCGGGCCCGAGGGAGTCCCACCGCAAAGCGTCGAGCGTGTTGAGTTGCCGGGCGATGTTTTCGGCGCGTTCGAGGTAGCGGCCCATCCAATACATCGTCTCGGCCACGCGGCTGCCGATGGAAAATTCCTCGCCAATGGCTTCGGGTGCGGCGGCCGCGGCGGCAAAGGTCGTCGCGCCGGGGCCGGACGCAGGCACCCACGTGTCCTTGATGCCGCCGGTCATGATGGTTAGGCGCTGGTTTTCGCTGCGGTCGATGGCTTGGCGTGTCAGCCCGCCAGGCAGCACGACGGGCGTTTCGCCAAGAAGAATGAAGGCGCGCAGGAACACGCTGCGGGAGACAAATTCGCCTTCGTGAAAGCGCGGGGCGTGGCTGGGCTCGATGAGCGGTTGCGCCACCAGTAAGTCGGGATGGTTTTCCAGCGCGGGGCGCAAGTCGCGCGCGCTGGAGAGGTTGAGTTGCTTGCCGTAATACTTCTGCATCGTGTTCAAGTCGTGGATGGGCTTGAGCACCATGTTGGCGAGGTTGTGGCGCACGTGCGCGGCCTGGTCCACATCGCGGCAGGTGAAGGTCGGCACCGTTTTGAGCAAGGGCTTTTCATGCATGTAATACATGATGATGCGGTCGGAGTAGCGCAGGATGGCGCGGTTGTCCGCCACGCCGCTGCCAATGGCGTTGATGATCGCGACGTTGCCTTTGCGCACGCAATTGACCAGGCCCGGCACGCCTTGAAAGCGCGACTGGCCGAAGGCAATCGGGTCAATCGAGGAGCTTTCGATGCGGCGGTAAATGACATCCACTTGCTCCAGCCCGCGGATGGTTTTGATGAACACGCGGCTTTCACGCACAAGCAAATCGCCCGGCTGCACCATCGCGATGCCGAGGCTGCGGGCGAGAAAACTTTCCTCGAAATACGATTGGTTGTCCTCCCCGCGGCATAGGAGCACGGCGTGCGGATTAGGCCGGGGCGAGCTCGCGCGCAAGAGCTCCGCTAATTGCGCGGCGAACGGCGCGACGGGCGCGACATCCACTGTGGCGAACAATTCCGGAAACGCCTGCGCGAGCATCCGCCGCGACTGCAACACGTAGGCGATGCCGAAGGGCGTGGAAAAATGATTCTCCAATACTTGCCAGCCTCCGGCCGAGTCGCGCACCAAGTCCACTGCGACGAGCGGGGCATACAAATTATCGCGCACGGGCAGGCCGATAAGCTGGCGGTGGAAGGCCGGGTCGCTCAGGACGATTTCGTGCGGCACGGCGCGTTCATGCAAAATGCGCTGCGCGCCGTAAATATCCGCGATGTAGGCGTTGAAGGCCTTCGCGCGTTGGATTAAACCGCGTTCCAGAAGGTTCCATTCTGCCGGGGCGATGACGCGCGGGAGCAAATCGAGGCCCCACTCCTGGTCATCGACGGGTTGGTCATCCACGACGGCGAAGTGCGCGCCAAGTTCGCGGGCGGCTCGGGTCAGGCGGGTGCTGCGGTCGAGCAATTCTTCGCGGCTGAAGCGGTCGAGTGTCTCAAACAACTTCGCCACATCCGCGCGGGGCTGGCCGGAGGCCATCCACATCTCGTCGCGCAACGGTTGATAGTTGGCGAAGAGGTCGCGGGCGTTGTCGGGTCGGCGCTGCACGGTGGCAATCAGAGGGTCGGCACCGCGGCAATGAGTTGCCGGGTGTATTCGTGGCGCGGGTTGGCGTAGATTTCAGCGGCGGGAGCGGCCTCGACAATTTTTCCGCCGGTCATCACCAGCACTTCGTCGCTCACATGCTCGACGACGGCAAGGTCGTGCGCGATGAAAAGGTAGGTCAGTCCGAGCTGTTGTTGCAAGTCGAGGAGCAGGTTCACGATTTGCGCCTGCACGGACACATCCAGCGCGCTCACCGGCTCGTCGCACACGATGAACTCCGGCTCGACAGCGAGGGCGCGCGCGATGCCGATGCGCTGGCGCTGGCCGCCGGAAAACTCGTGCGGGTAACGGTGCCGGTGGGCGGCTTCGAGGCCCACGAGACTCAATAGTTCGCTGACGCGGGTTTCGCGTTGGGCCCGCGACATTTTTGAAAAATGAATTTCCAGTGGCTCGGATAAAATTTGAAATATCGTCAGGCGCGGGTTGAGGGAGTTGAACGGATCCTGAAAAATCATCTGGATACGCTTACGGTAGGGGAAGAATGCGTGTTCGGAAAGCCGGGAAAGTTCCACGCCGTCGTATTTGATCGAGCCATTGGTGATGGGCGCGAGGCGCGTGAGCGCGCGGCCGGTGGTGGTCTTGCCGCTGCCGCTTTCGCCGACAAGGCCGACGGTCGTCCCGCGCGGAACGCCGAAGGAAATGCCATCTACTGCGCGCACCACCCCGCGCGCGCCGCCGAACACCCCGCCGCGCATGGGATAATGCACGTGGAGATCAGTGACTTGGAGTAGGGAGTCCATGGAAAAAAAGGTCGGTGAAAGTGGCGAGCGGTTAATGGTTAAGCCAGCGCCTCAATCTTCGCGTAGTCAATGGTAGTGAGGCGTTCCTGGTGGTGGCCGAGGCGCGGGATGCAAGCGATGAGCGCTTGCGTGTACGGGTGTTGTGGGGCGCGCAACACTTGGGCCACCGGGCCGGCTTCGACAATTTTGCCGCGGAACATCACAATCACATCGTCCGCAAAACCGGCCACGACGCCGAAGTTGTGCGTGATAAGGATGATGGACATGCGGTGCGCGGTGCGCACTTCGCGCAGGAGATCGAGAATTTGTTTTTGGATGGTGACGTCCAGCGCGGTGGTCGGCTCGTCGGCGACGAGGACGTGCGGTTCACATGCCAGCGCCATCGCGATCATCACGCGCTGCTGCATGCCGCCGCTCAATTCGTGGGGATAGGCGGCGGCGCGTTTTTCCGGATCGCGGATGCCGACATCCCGGAGCGCCTTGACCACACGGGCCTGCACATCTTTGACTTCCGGAAGGTGCAGTTTAACCGCTTCGGCAATCTGCCAGCCGACCGAAAACACCGGATTGAGCGAGCTGCCCGGCTCTTGAAAGATATATGCAATTTCCTTGCCACGGATTTTTTGCAATTCTCGCGCCGAGGCCGCGAGCACATCGCGGCCGCGATACAGCACGCGCCCGGCGACCGTGCAGGCTGGAGGCGGGGGAAGCAGGCGGGTCAACGCCAGCGCGGTGACGGATTTGCCGCTGCCACTTTCGCCCACCACCGCCAAAGTGCGCCCTTCGCCCAGTTGGAACGAAATACCCTTCACCGCCTCGACCACGGCTTCGCGGCCGTGGAAACGGATTTGCAAGTTCTCGACTTGCAGGAGCGGCGCTGGGTTCGGGTCGGGCATGGTCAATCAGCGGGTTTTCATTTTCGGGTCCACGATGTCGCGGAGAGCGTCTCCCAAAATGTTAAACGACATAACCGTAATAAAGATGCCGACGCCCGGCAAGAGCAACCACCAGAAATTCAACATCAACACCTTCATGTCCTGG